>NZ_CAXFDV010000284.1:0-23799 GCF_964001545.1 uncultured Aquincola sp. | reverse complement strand
TCCGGTTGGCTTCCTTGAGGATTGGGTGTTTGGCGACTTCCAGTCTCTCAAACCCAACCCGGATGAACACCGGATACAACCTATTGAAGCTTCACACCTAGCGCGGCGATCACGGCGGGGTCCAGGGCGGGCGCAGCGGCTTTGCGGTGCGCCCGCGGCGCCGCGGGCTCCTGGAAGGCCGCACGCAGGAAATCGGCGGGGGTCTGGCCCTGGGCCTGCGCAGCAGCCTGCAGCGCAGCCCTTTCGGGGTCGCTCAGCCGCAAGGGGTAGGACTTGCGGCGCGGGTTGTTCTGCGCAGGCCGGGCCATGGAAGTCCTCGCGTCGGCCACCTGGAAAAGCCCGAACGGACCTGGTGGCGGGCCGCGCTGTCGGGGTGTCCAGAGGGGCGCTATGTGCCCCCTCGGCGAGACCGACCCCGGAGGGGGTCGGGTTTTTGTATATACAAAAACATATCTCGCTACTCTGTAGAATCGTCAGAGCCAGGCCATCTTAGGGGCATGGGGCCACGCACACAAGCGCAACCTCGGATAGACCGCGAAGGCAGCCAGGCGCAACCACCGCAGGCATCCCCAGGACCTTGCTCGGCAATGACTGACAAGCCGCCTTTGGCTCCGCTAAGCTGCGCCCTCCTTGCCACCCAGCCAAAAGGCCTCGCCATGCAAGACGACACCGCAACAGTCACGGTCTATAGCTTCATGGAGCGCGGACCCGGCGAAACCAAGATGCTTGCCGTGCACAAGGCGGCGCGCGCAACAATCCTGGCCAGTGGCGGCCAGGTGCTCGAAGGAACGGCGCATAAAGTCCCGGTAGACGAGCTGGACGGCCGCGGCTTTTGGTGCCGCCTGGCCACCGGCTGGGGCGCCCTGCCAGCGGCCTAACGCCGGGCACCGGTTACGCCGGTATGCGGCAACGGCCGCGACCAGGGGGTGCACAAGGCACCGCTCGTGGGCGCTGCCCCCGAACCCCCGGGATATCTAAAGCCCAGCGATGGAAATAGATCTTCCTCGCCCAAAAAATTCTTAGTACCTTATATGCACGGCACAGGGGTGGGAACCCGATGACCGTGCCCGGCGATAGTCGCCCAAATGCCAGCCTCCGCGCTGGCATTTGTCTTTTATCGACGGCGCAAACGCGCGGCGCCAGCGACCGCGGCCAAGCCGGCAATCATCAGCGCATAGGTCGCAGGCTCTGGAATAGAAGCGACAGCAGTTTCAACATTTAATACTATCGTTGTATTGTTGTCGAACCGCATATTTGTCCAATTTATCGCAACGCTATTATTGTTGAACGTCAAACTACCAATCGGCAACTTTGGGTAGTTTGTTTCTGAACCGATGTAAGCATTTTTTATGTAAGCGCCGTCATGAAATTCGAATTCAATTTCACTTCCGGCCTCAATATATAAACCATCCTTATTCAATGAAACAACTCCATCACTCCACATCCTGCCCGCGCACATACAGTTAAAGTCATAGATAATTTGATTATTATTGAACTTAATTTCCAAGTAATTGAAAAATCTGGCATATATATAATCTTGATTATTTTCTTTATCCAAATAAAATGCGGAAGAAGCGACAACGCCACCTCCGCCATAAATATTCGCCGTGGCATTATTTCCCAGGAGCCCTTCTGCCCAAACAGGCGCGCCCAAAAATAATGACACCAAAAAAACTACACTATATTTCTTCATACGTCCCTCATCTAATTTATCTGCCGACATGGCAACCTAACAAGCTAGCACACGCTGCTTCGCAGCCCGTACCGCACTTTGGGTAGACATGAGCCGAACGGCCCCCCGCGGCCGTAAACAAGAGTGAATATCTACCCTGTTTGAGGTATGGATCAGTACCAAGCCTCTGCTCCAATATCTGTAACAGGGCAGCTTGCGGCAGCACATGGACGTTCGGGCGGAAGCGTTGGAACAAGCGATCAACGCAGCACATGCAGGGGCCAGCGATCCCGCACGCTGGGGTGACTGCGTGAAGGCCATCGCGGCCGCCACCAACTCGGCCGGCACCGGGCTCTTCCGGCCAGGCCCCAGCGGCGGCCCCATCGCCAACCATGGAACGTTCTTGGGCCTTGAAGCCATTTACTTCAAGGAGTGGGCTCATCGCGACCCATGGAATGAGGCGCTTAAAAAGCACCACCTTTTTCATACCGCCGGCGAGCTGTATGTCAGCCGCGAGTTCCTCTCAGACGAAGACTACCGGGCAACCGCATATTACAACGAATACGGGCGCCACCGGGACAGCGGCCACAAGCTTGTTTTGAAGGTGTCGGATGACCGTGATCCGGTCATGCCAGTCACGCACCTGACCTTTTCACGCAGTTTCCGGCAAGAACCCTTTGGCGAGAGCGAACGGCACGCGGCGCGGCGGCTCTGGCTTCCTCTACAGCGCGCCCTTAAAGCGCAAGCCTTGCTCACGATGGACGGCCGTATACGTGCCTTATCGGCCGAACACTTTGATGCGCACCCCTCCCCCTCCTGGGTTCTAAGGAGAGATGGCCGAATTGATCATGCAAACCAAGCAGCGCGCGAACTCATGAGCCGCGATCAATGGGCCGTTTTTCGAGGCGCTCAATTGGCCGCCATAGGAAACATGAGCCTGGGTCTGCTTGAAAAACTTATCCTTGATGCCGTTCAGGGCCGCGGAAGCCAACACCTCATTTTGCACCAGGGAAGTAAGAAAAAAACAGTAGAACTCGCCACGCTGCACATCACCCCAATTGCGAAGGCACCCCTCTACAGCGTTGCCTGGCCCCATGCTGAGGCGCTTTTGGTTCTGGAGCGCGCGCCTCAGATGGAAAACGCGTCAGCTCATGTCACCGAGTATTTCGCAACTCGTTATCGCCTAACGCCGGCTGAAAAAAATGTGTTCTCACTTCTTGGAGAAGGGCTAAGCCCGAAACAAATTTCAGCACAGCTAAAAAAGGCTCACGGCACCATTTTAACTCAAGTCAAAAGCATCCTCAAAAAGATGGGTGTTAAATCCATACGAGAATTAATATTATTAATTCTTGGAAATCGCTAAATAATCCAAAACCATGAACAAAGCACACAACTCTCAAACAAATTTGAAGCCCCCCCCTTTTACTGCTTCTTGCATTTATTATTTTTCTCCAAGGGTGCTTTGTCTCAGACGATAATCCACTGGAAAATTTGCGGCGACGTCCAGTTTTAGGCACAAAAGTTGAATTTATGGACAAGGATAAGAAAGGAACATACACCTGGGATGAGAATGAAAACGTTACGTCGCAGCCGACGGCAAATCATACTACTATATATCGCGCGTTAGAGAAATTTCACCTGAAATAAATTCCCATTATGACGACACATATCATTTGGCAGTCGAGGAAAATGCAATAGAAAAAGGTATATATTTTATATACATAATAAGCTTCCTTCCAATAAACACCAAAGATAAATTCCCGAAGGAGAAATTAATAACTCAACATTCATTTAACGACAACAAGGTTATTGACATTGTTGCCCGATACGAATGCTTAGAAGCAGCTTCACCATTAAAATGCGTCAAAGAAAAATTTGACCCGAGAAGTAATAATTTCTTAGGTTTTACTGCCACTCAGCTTAAAGACGAAGTATTTATTAAAGAACCTCTTTTTAATGGTAAAAAAGATCTTTTGCAAACAAACTCACAGAACATCTCTAAGCTGCTTTACTTCTTGGCTCTATATAAATCAAGGATTACGGATGAAAAATATGTAGAAGCAAATATAATTTCCCCCTAAGGAAGGTCTGCACAATTCGCCCGCTGCAAGCTTGGCGACAACGTGAAGCGCTGAGACGATACGGTGCATGAAGCAACACAGCCTGGGCCTGGGAATGACGGCCAAGCGGACGCGGCGCCGGGAGTTCCTGGACGAGATGGAGAAGGTCGTGCCGTGGGCCGATCTGGTGGCGCTGGTATTGCCGTACCTGCCCGAAGGCAAGCGCGGGCGGCCGCCGTTCCCGCCGGAGACCATGCTGCGCATCCACTTCATGCAGCAGTGGTTTGCGCTGAGCGACCCGGCGATGGAAGAAGCGCTGCACGACATGCCGGTGTTCCGCGAGTTCGCGGGGCTCGAAGGCTGGGATGAGCGGCTGCCCGACGAGAGCACGATCCTGCGGTTGCGGCATGTGCTGGAGAAGCACAAGCTGGCCGCACAGATGCTGCAGACCGTCAACGACCTGCTCAGCGCCAAGGGCGTGATGCTCAAGAGCGGCACGGTGGTCGATGCCACCTTGATCGCAGCTCCCAGTTCGACCAAGAACAGCAGTGGCGAGCGCGACCCGGAGATGAAGCAAAGCCGCAAGGGCCAGCAGTGGTACTTCGGCATGAAGTGCCACATCGGCGTGGACATCGCTTCGGGCCTGGTGCACACGGTGCGCGGCACCAGCGGCGCGGTCAACGACGTGATGGAGGCCAACAGCCTGGTGCGCCCGAGCGACCACGAGGTCTACGCCGACGCCGGCTACCGCTACCAAGGTGCGGGCAAGCGGCCGGACGCCCGAGGCGACGTGAACTGGCACATCGCCATGCGGCCCGGCAGGCGTCGCCAACTCGACCCCAGCAGGCCGATCGATGCGCTGACCGAACAGCTCGAACGCGTGAAGGCCGGCATCCGGGCGCGCGTCGAGCACCCGTTCCGGGTGGTCAAGCGCCAGTTCGGGCACGTCAAGGTGCGCTATCGCGGACTGGCCAAGAACACCGCTCAGTTGCACACGCTGTTTGCGCTGGCCAATCTCTGGCTGGTTCGCCGCAAATTGCTGGCAGCGGTGGCATGAGTGCGTCCGCAGTTCGCGAAGACGGCCATGTCGACGCCCCAAGCGGGGCTGATGGCCCGCGAACTCGGGGAAATCAGGCTCGGCCAGCATCACATTCCGATCAGATCAGCGCATCAGCACGCCGTCGCTTGCGTTGTGCAGACCTTCCCTAAGCCGCGCTGGGCGGCGTGAACTGCCAGCGGCGCCGGGCGCCGAACACCAGGTTCGGATATTCCGCCCGGCCGCGGCTGCCGTTGTAGCGGCCCAGCGCCATGAACAGGTCGCCCCGCTCCTGGTCGAGGTAGTGGCGCAGGATCACACAGCCGAAGCGCAGGTTGGTCTGCATGTGGAACAGGCGGCTCGGGTCGCCATCGCCGATCAGCCGCGACCAGAACGGCATCACCTGCATGTAGCCGCGCGCCCCGGCCGAGCTGATGGCGTACTTGCGGAAGTTGCTTTCCACCTGCACCAGGCCCAGCACCAGGGCGGGCTCCAGCCCGGCGCGGGTGCTTTCGTACCAGGTGGTCTCCAGGAATTCCAGCCGCGTCAGGCGCTCGCTCTTCTGGCGCTGCAGCCGCTCGCTCATCGCGCCCAGCCAGCGCAGGTAGGCCAAGCGCGCCTCGACGTTGGCAAAAGCCGGCTTGGGCGGTGCATCGGCGGCGATGGCGGCCGACATGGCCGAGCGCACCGAGTTGGCGAGCGGCTCTTCGGCCTGCGCCCCCGCGCGCGCGCTGCCCCACGGCAGCCACAGCCCGGCAGCGGCCAGCAAGACATGGCGGCGATGCAAGCCCGGTGTCATCGGCGTGCCATCCATGCTTCAAAGGGGCCGCGCCAGCCGCGCGCGGCCATGGCGTGACAGGCCAGCAGCCAGGCCAGCCACAAGCCCAGTGCCCAGCCCCAGGCGGCGGCGGTGCGCAGCGGCCAGCCCAGGCCGGCGCCGCTGAACAGCAGCAGGCACAACAGCGAATGCAGCAGGTACAGGCTCAGCGTGCGCTGCCCCATGGGCGCCAGCCAGGCCGGCCAGCGGCGCGCATGCAGCACCGCCAGGCCCAGCAGCGGCGCGGTGAGCAGCCAGCCGATGCCGGGCGCCACTGCCGTCCACAGCGACAGGTTGCCGTCGTGGCGGGCGCTGTCGTCGACCACGCTCAACGCATAGGCGCCGTTGACCAGCAGGCCCACCGGCAGCAGGCGCCGCGTCCAGCGCCGCCACAGCGCATGCCAGCGCGGGTGGGTGAGCAGGCGCAGCCGCGCTGCCAGCATGCCGGCCAGCATCGCCGCGCGCAGCACCGGCAGAAACAGCACCGCGCCCAGTGCCTGCAGGATCACGTAGGCATTGGCGTTGAGCCACAGCTGGTCGACCCAGGAAGCGGTGGCGCCGAAGCCCTCGGAGGGGTCGGCATCGGCGCTGCCGCCTGTCCACAGCGTCAGCGCCAGGCTCAGGCCGATGGCGGCCAGCGCCCAGCCGCAGGCGCGCAGCAGCCGCGTCAGCAACCGGGAAGCGCGCTCATGCACGTGGGCCACCACCAGAAAAGCGGTCAAGGCGTACATCGTCAGGATGTCGCCGGCATACACCAGCGCGCCGTGCAGCACGCCCAGCGCCAGCAGGCGCCACAGGCGGCGCCGCTGGGCCTGCGGCGTGCGCCGGCGGCTGCCGGCCAGCACCAGCCCCGCGCCGAACAAGAAGGCCAGCAGCGGATAGGCCTTGCCGTGCAGCAGCAGCGCGGCCAGGGCCTGCAGGCCCAGCGAGATCACGCCGGGCGGGTCGGCCTCGCCCAGCGGCGCGCCCCAGGGCGCGACGGTGTAGGAGATGGCATTGACCAGCAGCACGCCCACCATCGCCAGCGCCCGCAGCGCGTCGAGCAGCGGTTCGCGGCGCGGGGGCAGCGGCTTCACGCGCTGGCGGCCGGCGCCTGGGGCGCGGGAGCTTGCAGGCGCGCTTGCAGATGGGCCAGCACCTCAGCCACGGCCACCTTGGTGGCAGCGGCGTCGCGGCGACCCTGGTACTCGACCGTGCCTTCCTTCAGACCACGGTCGGACAGCACCACCCGGTGCGGCACGCCGATCAGTTCCCAGTCGGCGAACATGGCGCCGGGCCGCTCGCCGCGGTCGTCCAGCATCACGTCCACGCCCTGCGCCTGCAGCTGGTCGTGCAGCTGGTCGGCGGCGGCCTTGACCTCGGCGCTGCGGTCGTAGCCGATGGGGCAGATGACCACGGTGAACGGGGCGATGCTGTCGGGCCAGACGATGCCGCGCTCGTCGTGGCTTTGCTCGATGGCGGCGCCCAGGATGCGGGTGACGCCGATGCCGTAGCAGCCCATCTCGAAGAACTGCGGCTTGCCGCCTTCGTCCAGGAAGGTGGCGTTCATCGCCTTGGAATACTTGGTGCCGAGGTAGAACACATGGCCCACCTCGATGCCGCGCTGGATGGCCAGCACGCCCTGGCCGTCGGGCGAAGGATCGCCCGCCTGCGCATTGCGGATGTCGGCCACTTCGTCAGGCTCGGGCAGGTCGCGGCCCCAGTTGACGCCGGTGAAGTGGAAGTCGGCCTCGTTCGCGCCGCAGACGAAGTCGCTCATGTTCGCCACCGTCCGGTCGGCGATCACCTTGACCGGCTTCTTGAGGCCAATGGGGCCCAGGTAGCCGGGCTTGCAGCCGAAGTGCTCCTCGATCTCGGCCACGGTGGCAAAGCGATAGCCGCCCTTGAGCCCGGCCAGCTTGCCGGCCTTGACTTCATTCAGCGCATGGTCGCCACGCACCAGCAGCAGCCACACCGTCACCTTCGTGATGTCGCCGGCTTCGTTGCGCTCTTCGGTGGCCAGCACCAGCGACTTCACGGTGCGCTGCAGCGACAGGCTCAGCAGCGCGGCCACGTCTTCGCAGGTGGACTTGCCGGGCGTGGGCGTCTTTTCCAGGCCCTGGGTGGGCGCGGCGCGCTTGGCGATCAGCGGCACCGACTCGGCCAGCTCGATGTTGGCGGCATAGCTGCTGGTCGGGCAGTAGACGATAGCGTCTTCACCGGTCTCGGCGATCACCTGGAACTCGTGCGAGCGGTCGCCGCCGATGGCGCCGGTGTCGGCGGCCACGGCCCGGTACTGCAGGCCAAGGCGGTCGAACACCGCGCAGTAGGCGGCGTACATCGTGTCGTAGCTCTTGCCGGCGGCTGCCACATCACGGTCGAAGGAATAGGCATCCTTCATCGTGAACTCACGCCCGCGCATCACGCCAAATCGCGGCCGGCGCTCGTCGCGGAACTTGGTCTGGATGTGGTAGAAATTTTTCGGCAGCTGCTTGTAGCTGCGCAGCTCCTGGCGGGCGATGTCGGTCACCACCTCTTCGCTCGTGGGCTGGATGATGAAGTCACGCTCATGCCGGTCCTTGACCCGCAGCAGCTCAGGCCCCATCTTGTCGAAGCGGCCGGTTTCCTGCCACAGCTCGGCCGGCTGCACCACCGGCATCAGCAGTTCCACCGCACCGGCGCGGTTCATCTCTTCGCGGATGATGGACTCGACCTTGCGGATGACGCGCAGGCCCATCGGCATGTAGTTGTAGATGCCGGCGCCCAGCCGCTTGATGAAGCCCGCGCGAAGCATGAGCTTGTGGCTGACGATCTCGGCGTCCGCGGGCGCTTCCTTCAGCGTGGAAATGAAGAACTGGCTGCTTTTCATGGAGGTGTGAATCGTGCAAGGCTGGCGCAGGGCGCGCTGCCGTTGACCAGGGCGCGAGTGATGCGGGTAAGCGAGACATCGCATGCCGCACCGGCCCGGTGCAATAATGATTTCAACTTATAGATTCGAGGTCTGATTATGCTCGACCGTGAAGGCTTCAGGCCCAACGTCGGCATCATCCTGCTCAATGCCCGGAACCAGGTTTTCTGGGGCAAGCGCCTGCGGACGCACTCCTGGCAGTTCCCCCAGGGTGGCATCAAGCATGGTGAAACGCCCGAGCAAGCCATGTTCCGCGAGCTTCACGAGGAAGTGGGGCTGCTCCCGGAGCAGGTGAGGATACTGGCGCGCACCCGCGACTGGCTTCGCTACGAGGTGCCTGAGCATTACATCCGCCGCGACGCACGCGGCCACTACCGCGGCCAGAAACAGATCTGGTTCCTGCTGCGACTGATGGGTCGCGACAGCGACATGAACCTGCGGGCCACCGACCACCCCGAGTTCGACGCCTGGCGCTGGAACGAGTACTGGGTGCCGCTGGACGTGGTGATCGAGTTCAAACGCGACGTCTACCAGATGGCGCTGACCGAACTCGCCCGCTTCCTGCCGCGGCCCAACCACCACAACCGCTACCTGCGCTCGGGCATGCGGCCGCACCGGCACGATGACGACGGGCAGCGCTCGTCGATGTCGCTCGAAGGCGGTGCGCCGCCAGCGGCGACGACGTCGGAGTAGGTGCCTCATGCCGCCCGCGAAGGTCGCGGGCGGTGCGCTCAGTTCAAGACCAGGTTGGTGCGGTGGATCATCTCGGGCTCGTTCATGTAGCCCAGCAGGCCCTCGATCTGCGATGAAGGCTTGCGCAGAATGAGCCGCGCCTCGGCGCTGGAATAGTTCGCCAGGCCGCGGGCGATCTCACGACCGTCCTGCGTGCGCACCGCGATCACGTCGCCGCGGTGGAACTCGCCCTGCACCTCGCTCATGCCGATGGGCAGCAGGCTCTTGCCGTCGCCCAGCAGCGCCTGCGCCGCGCCGGCGTCCACCACCACCGCGCCGCGCAGCTGCAGGTGGTCGGCCATCCACTGCTTGCGGGCCGCACGCTTGGCGGTGCTGGCCACCAGCAGCGTGCCGATGGCTTCGCCCTGCACCAGGCGCAGCAGCACGTCGGCCTCACGGCCCCAGGCGATCACGGTGCTGGCACCGCTGCGAGCGGCCCGCTTGGCCGCCACGATCTTGGTGATCATGCCGCCACGGCCGATGCTCGATCCGGCACCGCCGGCCATGCGCTCGAGCTCGGGGTCGCCGGCCTGCGCCACGTCCACGAAGCGGGCGTCGGGGTTGCTGCGAGGGTCGGCCGTGTAAAGGCCGCGCTGGTCGGTCAGGATCACCAGCGCATCGGCCTCCACCAGGTTGGCCACCAGGGCGCCCAGGGTGTCGTTGTCGCCGAACTTGATCTCGTCGTTGACGACGGTGTCGTTCTCGTTGATGACCGGGATGACCTTCAGGCCCAGCAGCGTCAGCAGCGTGGAACGGGCGTTGAGGTAACGCTCTCGGTCGGCCAGGTCGGCATGCGTCAGCAGCACCTGGGCGCTGCCCATGCCGTGCTCCGACAGCTTGCTTTCGTACATCTGGGCCAGGCCCATCTGGCCGACGGCTGCGGCGGCCTGCAGCTCGTGCAGCTCCTTGGGCCGGGTGGTCCAGCCCAGGCGCTTCATGCCCTCGGCGATGGCGCCGCTGGACACCATCACCACCTCACGGCCGCCTTCGGCCAGCGCGGCCAGCTGGCGGCACCAGTTGCCGATGGCCTCGGCATCGACGCCGCGGCCTTCGTTGGTGACCAGGCTGGAGCCGACCTTGACGACGATGCGCCGGGCGTTCTTCAGTTCGTCATTCATCGTGCGCAGCGGGTGAGTCGAAGCGCGGGTCGGGGTCGGGCATCGGCGGGTTCTTCTCGGCGGCCACGTGCTCGTACACCGCATGGATCAGCGGCTCCAGGCCTTCACGCGTGAGTGCCGAAATCTCGAAGACCGGGCCCTTCCACTTCATGCGCTTGACGAAGTCCTTCACGCGGGCGGCGCGCTCTTCAGCCGGCACCATGTCCAGCTTGTTGAGCACCAGCCAGCGCGGCTTGTCGTGCAGCTCTTCGTCGTAGCGCTTGAGCTCCTTGACGATGCCCTTGGCCTGCGCCACCGGGTCCACCGCCTCGTCGAACGGGGCCATGTCCACAAGATGCAGCAGCAGGCGGGTGCGCTGCAGGTGGCGCAGGAAGCGGTGGCCCAGACCGGCGCCATCGGCCGCGCCTTCGATCAGGCCCGGCACGTCGGCCACGACGAAGCTTTTTTCCGGCGCCACCCGCACCACGCCCAGGTTGGGGTGCAGCGTGGTGAACGGGTAGTCGGCGATCTTGGGCCGCGCATTGGAAATGGCGGCGATCAGCGTGCTCTTGCCGGCGTTGGGCATGCCCAGCAGGCCGACGTCGGCCAGCACGCGCAGCTCAAGCTTCAGCTTCTTGGCCTCACCGGGCCAGCCGGGGGTTTTCTGCCGCGGCGCACGGTTGGTGCTGCTCTTGAAGTGCAGGTTGCCGAAGCCGCCGTCACCGCCCTTGCAGATGAGCACCGGCTCGCCGGGCACCAGCAGCTCGGCGATGACTTCGTTCTTCTCGATGTCGGTGATGATGGTGCCCACCGGCATGCGCAGCACGATGTCGTCGGCCGCCGCGCCGAACTGGTCGGAGCCGCGACCGGCTTCGCCGTTGCGGGCCTCGTGCCGTCGCGCGTAGCGGTAGTCGATCAGCGTGTTGAGGTTGCGGTCGGCTACCGCGTACACGCTGCCGCCACGCCCGCCGTCGCCGCCGTCGGGGCCGCCGAAGGGGATGAACTTCTCTCGCCGGAAGCTCGCGCAGCCGGCGCCGCCGTTGCCGGCGGCTGCATCAATAGTGGCTTCGTCAACGAACTTCATGGTCGGGAGATGTTAGAAGCAAAAAAGACAAAGGCCCCGGCAAGCCGGGGCCTCACGGTTGAGCCGGCTGCCTGGGCAGCCGCGTCATCACAGCGGCGTGATGAACACCGTCTGGCGGTTGAGCTCGCCCTTGACGGCGAACGACACCTTGCCATCGACCAGCGCGAACAGCGTGTGGTCCTTGCCGATGCCGACGTTGGTGCCGGCATGGAACTTGGTGCCACGCTGGCGCACGATGATCGAGCCGGCCGAGACGGCCTGGCCGCCAAAGGCCTTCACGCCCAGCATCTTCGGTTTGGAGTCGCGGCCGTTCCGTGTGGAACCGCCGCCTTTTTTCTGTGCCATGGTTCAAATGCTCCTGAATTGCGACGACGTCAGAGCGTCACGGCACCGATCTCGAGCTCGGTGTAGGTCTGACGATGACCACCGTGCTTCTGATAGTGCTTGCGACGGCGCATCTTGAAGATGCGAACCTTGTCGTGCTTGCCTTGCGCCACGACGGTGGCCTTCACGCTGGCGCCGGCAACCAGGGGCGTGCCGACCGTGAGCTCAGCGCCGTTGCCGACGGCGAGCACCTGGTCGATCACGATTTCCTGGCCAACGTCCGCAGCAATCTGTTCTACCTTGATCTTCTCGCCGGCAGCAACCTTGTATTGCTTGCCACCGGTTTTTATGACCGCGTACATGTCAACCCTTTCAATCGCCCACGCCCTGCAATCGCCAGCCCTTTGCGGCCACTGCAGTACGCGGAACCCGGCATTGTAGCATCAGCCACCGGCTTGGCAAGCGACGCCCGGCCTGCCCGGCGAGGGTGTTGCGGGTTGTTCCTATAATCGCGGGCTAGCCAATGTCGTCCACTCCCCATTACGCCAACGTGACTTCGCCTGCCCCCTCCACCGCTCACGCCGTCGATCCGATGGCGGCAGAGATGCAGGCAGTGGACGCCGCCATCACCGAGAACCTGCGCTCCGACGTGGTGCTGATCAACCAGATCTCGCACTACATCGTCAGCGCGGGCGGCAAGCGCATCCGCCCCCGGCTGGTGCTGCTGTTCGCCAATGCCCTGGGCTTCACCGGCCCCGAGCGCTTCACCCTGGCCGCCACGGTGGAGTTCATCCACACCGCCACGCTGCTGCACGACGACGTGGTGGACGAGTCTTCGCTGCGCCGCGGCCGCGAAACCGCCAACGCGATGTTCGGCAACGCCGCCAGCGTGCTGGTCGGCGACTTTCTGTACTCGCGCGCCTTCCAGCTGATGGTGTCGGTCGACCGCATGCGGGTGCTGGAAGTGCTGGCCGACGCCACCAACGTCATCGCCGAGGGCGAGGTGCTGCAGCTGATGAACATGCACGACCCCGACCTGGCGGTGGACGACTACCTGCGTGTCATCCGCTACAAGACGGCCAAGCTGTTCGAAGCCAGTGCCCGCCTGGGCGCGGTGCTGGCCGGCGCCTCGCGCGATCTGGAAGACCAGTGCGCCGACTACGGCCGCTCGCTGGGCACCGCCTTCCAGCTGGTCGACGACCTGCTGGACTATCAGGGCGCCACCGCCGAGCTGGGCAAGAACGTGGGCGACGACCTGCGCGAAGGCAAGCCGACGCTGCCGCTGCTGCTGGCGATGGAACGCGGCACCGAAGAAGAGCGCCAGCTGATCCGCCACGCCATCGAGCAGGGCGAGGTGGAACGGCTGGACGAGATCGTCGGCATCGTGCGGCGCACCGGCGCACTGGAAGCCACGCGCGAGGCCGCGCGGCAGGAGGCCGACAAGGCCCGCGACTGCCTGCAAGCGATTCCCTCTTCCCAATTCAAAAAAGCCCTGCTAGACTTATGCGTTCAGTCAGTTGATCGCTCTTACTAGCAAAGTTGAGCACAACAACAACAAATCGGGGTGTAGCTTAGCCTGGTAGAGCGCTACGTTCGGGACGTAGAGGCCGGAGGTTCGAATCCTCTCACCCCGACCAGGACATGGAACAAAAGCCGCAGCAATGCGGCTTTTTTCTTGCCCGTTCGCCGCGTGGCCCGGCGCGCTGGCGCCGGATGTAGGCGCCATGGCAGGCTCTCTTCCGCGGCTCGCGGCTGTCGGCGGGTCTTACACTGCGGCCGGAAGTCATAAGTTGCCTGTGGACACCGTCGCTGACACTGCCCAATCGAGCCTGTCCGGAGTCGCCCGCGTGCTGGTGCATGCGGGCCGCCTGCAGCCGCGCCAGGCCGAAGCCCTGGCGGCCCAGGCGCGCGAGCGGCGCATCAGCTTCGTCTCGGCGCTGATCGCCGCCGGCGCCGTGTCGGCCTCCGACCTGGCGCACACGCTGTCCAACGCGCTGGCGGTGCCGCTGCTCGACCTGAAGTCGGTCGATGCCGAACGCCTGCCGCGCAACGTGATCGACGGCAAGCTGGCCACGCAGTACCAGGTGGTGGTGCTGGGCCGGCGCGGCAATCGCCTGTTCATCGGCGGGGCCGACCCCACCGACCAGGAAGCGATCGAGCGCATCAAGTTCGCCACCCAGCTGTCGCCCGAGTGGGTGCTGGTGGAGTACGACAAGCTGGGCGCGCTGCTGGAAGCCCAGGGCGCCAGCGTCAACGAGGCGCTGGACAGCCTGGCAGGCGCCGACTTCGACTTCGACGTCAACGACGACGCGGGCGCCGAGGACCAGGCCAACGAGGTGGTCTCCGAAGTGGAAGACGCGCCCGTGGTGCGCTTCCTGCAGAAGATGCTGATCGACGCGATCAACGCGCGTGCCTCCGACCTGCACTTCGAGCCCTACGAATACCACTACCGGGTGCGCTTTCGCATCGACGGCGAGTTGCGCGAGATCACGCAGCCGCCGGTGGCCATCAAGGACAAGCTGGCCTCACGCATCAAGGTGATCAGCCGGCTCGACATCTCCGAAAAACGCGTGCCGCAGGACGGCCGCATGAAGCTGAAGTTCGGCAACAAGGCGATCGACTTCCGCGTCAGCACCCTGCCCACGCTGTTTGGCGAGAAGATCGTGATCCGTATCCTCGACCCGTCCTCGGCCAAGCTGGGCATCGAGGCGCTGGGCTACGAAAAGATCGAGAAAGACCGGCTGCTGCACGCCATCCAGCGGCCCTACGGGATGATCCTGGTCACCGGGCCCACGGGCTCGGGCAAGACGGTGTCGCTCTACACCTGCCTGAACCTGCTCAACCAGCCGGGCGTCAACATCGCCACGGTGGAAGACCCGGCGGAAATCAACCTGCCCGGCATCAACCAGGTGAACGTGAACGAGAAGGCCGGCATGACCTTCTCGGTGGCGCTGAAGTCCTTCTTGCGGCAGGACCCGGACATCATCATGGTGGGCGAGATCCGCGACCTGGAAACCGCCGACATCGCGATCAAAGCCGCGCAGACCGGCCACCTGGTGATGTCGACGCTGCACACCAACGACGCGCCCACCACGCTGACGCGGCTGCTCAACATGGGCGTGGCGCCGTTCAACATCGCCTCCAGCGTGCTGATCATCACCGCCCAGCGGCTGGCACGGCGGCTGTGCGAGAACTGCAAGGCGGTGGCCGAATATCCGCGTGAAGCGCTCAAGCGCGCGGGCTTTCGTGACGAAGACCTCGATGGCACCTGGAAGCCGTACCGGGCGATCGGCTGCTCGGCCTGCAACAACGGCTACAAGGGCCGCGTCGGGCTGTACCAGGTGATGCCGATCACCGAAGCGATCCAGCGCATCATCCTGGCCGAGGGCACGGCGCTGGACATCGCCAAGCAGGCGCAACTCGAAGGCGTGCGCGACCTGCGGCAATCCGGCCTGGTGAAGGTGCGGGCCGGGGTGACGACGCTGGAAGAGGTGATCACGGTCACCAACGAATAGACGTTCGGAGAAGGTCTGGAATGGCGACTGCTGCAGCCGCGAAGAACATCAAGGAATTTGTCTTCGAGTGGGAAGGCAAGGACAAGAACGGCAAGACCGTGCGGGGCGAGATGCGCTCGGGCGGCGAGGCGGCCGTGAGCGCCAGCCTGCGCCGCCAGGGCGTGATGATCACCAAGGTGAAGAAGCGCCGGATGTCGGGTGGCAAGGCCATCAAGCAGAAGGACATCGCCATCTTCACCCGCCAGCTGGCCACGATGATGAAGGCGGGCGTGCCGCTGCTGCAGGCCTTCGACATCGTCGCGCGCGGCAGTGCCAACCCCAAGCTCACACGGCTGCTGAACGACGTGAGGTCGGACGTGGAGACCGGCACCAGCCTGTCGGCCGCGTTCCGCAAGCACCCGCTGTACTTCAATGCGCTGTACGCCAACCTGGTGGAAGCGGGTGAGGCCGGCGGCATCCTGGAGCAGCTGCTGGAGCGGCTGGCGCTGTACGAGGAAAAAACCCTCGCGCTGAAGTCCAAGATCAAGTCGGCGCTGATGTACCCGGTGGCCGTGATGGTGGTGGCCTTCATCGTGCTCACGGTGATCATGATCTTCGTGATCCCTGCCTTCAAGGACGTGTTCAGCTCCTTCGGCGCCGACCTGCCGGCGCCCACGCTGGCCGTCATCGCGATGTCGGAGTTCTTCGTCGCCTACTGGTGGATCATCTTCGGCCTGCTGTTCGGCGGCGGCTACTTCTTCATGCAGAGCTGGCGCCGCAGCGAGAAGATGCAGATGGCGATGGACCGGCTGCTGCTGCGCATCCCGGTGTTCGGCGACCTGATCAACAAGAGCGTGATCGCCCGCTGGACGCGCACGCTGTCCACCATGTTCGCCGCCGGCGTGCCGCTGGTGGAGGCGCTGGATTCCGTGGGCGGCGCCTCGGGCAACGCGGTGTATGCCGAGGCCACCGAGAAGATCCAGAAGGACGTGTCCACCGGCTCGGCGCTGACCAATGCGATGCAGGCCACCGGCGTGTTCCCGACCATGGTGCTGCAGATGGCCTCAATCGGCGAAGAATCTGGTTCGCTGGACCACATGCTGGGCAAGGCGGCCGAGTTCTACGAGGACGAGGTGGACGAGATGGTCAAGGGCCTGTCCAGCCTGATGGAGCCTTTCATCATCGTCATCCTCGGCACGCTGATCGGCGGCATCGTGGTGTCGATGTACCTGCCCATCTTCAAGCTCGGCTCGGTCGTCTAGACAAGTGCTGGCCGATCTTCCGCTCGACCTGCTGCTGTCGCCCTGGGTCCTGGCCCTGCTGGGCCTGTGCATCGGCAGCTTCCTGAACGTGGTGATCCACCGCCTGCCGCTCATCATCGAGCGGCAATGGTGGGCCGACGTGGCCCACCAGCTAGGCGATGCCGATTCCTGGCGCCGCGTGTTCGCTGCCAAGGGCGAGCCGCCCGAGCCGCAGCAGCGCACCGCCCAGGCGCTGACCAGCGGCCTGGAGGCCCTGCCCCACCTGGGCATCGCCGCGCCGCGCTCGCGCTGCCCGGCCTGCGGCCATGCCATCCGCTGGCACGAGAACCTGCCGCTGCTGGGCTGGCTGCGCCTGAAGGGCCGCTGCGCGGCCTGCGGCAGCCGCATCTCGGCGCGCTACCCGCTGATCGAAGTGGCGACGGCGGCGCTGTTCGCCGCCATCGGCTGGCGTTTCGGTGCGCAGCCGGTGACGCTGCTGTGGTGCGCCGTGGCCGCCGTGCTGGTGGCGCTGGCCGCCATCGACTGGGACACCACCGTGCTGCCCGACGCGTTGACCCTGCCGCTGCTGTGGGCCGGCCTGGTGGCCGCTGGGCTGGGCCTGACGCTGCCCTTGAGCACCGCGCTGTGGGGCGCCGTGGCGGGCTATCTGTCGCTGTGGTCGGTGTACTGGCTGTTCAAGCTCACCACCGGCAAGGAAGGCATGGGCTATGGCGACTTCAAGCTGCTGGCCGCGCTGGGCGCATGGCTGGGCTGGCAGGCCATCGTGCCCATCCTGCTGATGTCGTCGGTGATCGGCGCGGTGGTGGGCATCGGCATGAAGCTGCGCGCCTCGCTGCGCGAAGGCCGCTACGTGCCCTTCGGCCCCTTCCTGGCCGGTGCGGGCCTCGTCGTGATGCTCGCTGGCACCGGCACGGTGCTGAGCTGGATAGGATGGGCCTGACTTCGCTATGCAGCACGCCCTGCGCATCGGCCTGACTGGCGGCATCGGCAGCGGCAAGAGCACCGTGGCCGCGCAGCTGGTGGCGCGTGGCGCGGTGCTGGTGGACACCGATGCCATCTCGCGTGCCCTCACCGCCGTCGGCGGTGCGGCGCTGCCGGCCATCGCGGCCGCCTTCGGTCCGCAGGCCATCGGCGCCGACGGCGCGCTGGACCGCGACCACATGCGGCAGCAGGTGTTCGCCGACCCGGCGGCGCGTCAGCGGCTGGAAGCCATCCTGCACCCGATGATCGGCGCCGAGACGCTGCGGCAGGCCGAAGCCGCGGGCGAGCGGCCCATCGTGTTCGATGTGCCCCTGCTCACCGAATCGGCCCATTGGCGCGAGCGGGTGCACAAGGTGCTGGTGGTCGACTGCCGCGAAGCCACGCAGGTGGCGCGGGTGATGCGCCGCTCGGGCTGGGCCGAAGAAACGGTGCAGCGCGTGGTGGCCCAGCAGGCCACACGGGCCGCGCGGCGGGCGATTGCCGATGCCGTGATCTTCAATGAAGGGCTGACCTTGGAACAGCTCGATACCCAGGTACAGCGCCTGTGGCAGGCCTGGGGCGCGGACCGTGTGAAACAATAAGCAGAGCCCTCTTTACCGGCCTGCATCTTGGTTCTCTACGAATACCCGTTCAACGAAGGCATCCGCACGATGCTGCGGCTGGAGCACCTGTTCAACAGGCTCGGTCAGCTGGTGTCGCGCGACACCACGGTGGACCACCACTTCGCGCTGGCCACCCTGTTCGAGATCATGGACGTCGCCTCGCGCGCCGACCTGAAGTCAGACCTGCTCAAGGAACTGGACCGCCACCGCGCGCTGCTGGAAAGCTACCGTGGCAACCCCGCCATCTCGGAAGCGGCGCTGGACGTCGTCACCGCGCGGCTGGACCATGCCTTCAACGGCCTGAACGGCATGGACGGCAAGGCCGGCCACCAGCTCAACGGCAACGAGTGGCTGATGAGCATCCGCAGCCGCATCGGCATTCCGGGCGGCACCTGCGAGTTCGACCTGCCGGCCTACCACGCCTGGCAGCAGCATGAGCCGGCGCAACGCCGGGCCGATCTGGTGCGCTGGATCGACACCATGCGGCCGCTGGCCGACGCGCTGCACGTGCTGCTGGGCCTGCTGCGCGACAGCGGCGTGCCACACAAGGTGGTGGCCACCGGCGGCCAGTTCCAGCGCAGCCTGCCGCAGGGCAAGGCCTACCACCTGCTGCGCGTGCGGCTGCCCGCCGACCCCGAGCTGGTGCCCGAGATCACCGGCCACCGCCTGATGGTGTCGGTGCGCCTGATGCGCCACGACGAAGAGGGCCGGCTGCGGCCCACCACCGAAGACTGCAGCTTCGAGCTGACGCTCTGCGCATGACCCGCACCGTCAAGTGCCCGGCCTGCGGCGGGCCCAGCCTGTATGCGCCCGAGAACAAGTGGCGCCCCTTCTGCAGCGAGCGTTGCCGCACCGCCGACCTGGGCGCCTGGGCCGAAGGCCGCTACCGGCTGCCCGCCGAATCGCAGGACCCGGACACGGAAACGCCGGCGGCGCCCGAAGGCACGCGCCGGCGCGAAGAGTTCTAGCGCCTCAGTCCCGCGGGGCCGCCCCAGGGGACTGAGGGCCGCCTCTGAGCATCACACTCGCGCTTCGAGCGCGACCGACACGGGCACCGGCACCGAAGGCGTCGGCCGCTGGCGGCGCATTTCCACCGCGGGCAGCTTGAGCTGCTGGCGGTACTTGGTGACGGTGCGGCGCGCCACATGGAAGCCCTGGCGCTTGAGCATCGCGGCCAGCTGCACGTCCGACAGCGGTTCGGTCGGCGCTTCTTCCTCGATCAGCTCGCGGATGACGCCGCGGATGGCCGTGGTCGAGGCCTGGCCGCCGCTGTGCGTGGGCAGCGAGCGCGAGAAGAAGTACTTCAGCTCGAACACGCCCGACGGCGTGGCCATGTACTTGTTGTTGGTCACCCGGCAGACGGTGGACTCGTGCAGGCCCACCTCCTGCGCGATGTCGCGCAGCGCCAGCGGCTTCATCGCCATCGGGCCGTATTCGAAGAAGTGGCGCTGGTGGCGCACGATGGCGTTGGCCACGTCCAGGATGGTGGCAAAGCGCTGCTCCACGTTGCGCAGCGTCCAGCGCGCTTCACGCAGGTGGGCCGCCAGGTCGGTCTGGCCGGTGTCGCGGTGGCGCTGGAACAAGTCGGCGTAGAGGCGATTGAGGCGCACACGCGGCACCACCTCGGGGTTCAGCGTGGTGATCCAGTTGTTGCCGCGGCCGCGGCGCACGATGACGTCGGGCGTCACGTACGGCGTGCGGGTGGACTCAAAGCGTGAGCCCGGGCGCGGGTCGAACTGGCGGATGCGGTCGCACACGGCTTCCACCTCGCCGGGGGTCGACTCCACCAGCGCGGCCAGCTTGTGGTACTCCCGCATGGCCATGCGCTGCAGCGGCTGGGCCAACACCTTGCGCGCCAGCGCGCGCTGCGCTTCATCCTCGATCAGCACGGTTTGCAGCAGCAGGCATTCGGCCAGGTCGCGGGCGCCGATGCCCAGCGGGTCCAGCGCCTGCACGCGGGCCAGGGCCACGCGGATTTCATCCAGGCTGGTCGCCGGCTCCAGCTCGGCCATGTCGCGCAGCTCTTCCAGCGGCTGGCGCAGGTAGCCGTCGTCGTCCAGTGATTCCACCAGCATCGCGGCCAGCACGCGGTCGCGCTCGCTCAAGGGCATCACGTTGAGCTGGGTGTGCAGGTGCTGGCGCAACGACACGCTTTGCGGCACCAAGTCGATCAAGGAGATGTCGCCATCGGAGGCCGGGCCATGGCCGCCGCCTGCGGACATGGTCCATGCCTGGGCTTCCCAAGGGTCGGCCGACACGTCGGCGTGATCGTCCTCGGCAGCAGGCGCGGCCGACAGGTCTTCGCCTTCTTCTTCAAGAAACGGGTTGCCATCGACCGCTTGCTGCACTTCCTGGGCGAAATCCAGCGACGACAGCTGAAGCAGGCGCACTGCGTGCTGAAGGCGGGGGGTGACGGTCTGGGTCTGGCGGCGCTCGATGCGCATGTGCAGTGCGGCGGTCATGCAATCTCCTGGGGCCGGTAGGCGTTAGAAACAGTGTCGCGGTGGCCTCTTTCGCCAGGCCTAGGCCGATGCGGGCGCTTGATGTAGGTGTGATCCGACAGTGGCCTCACGGGCACTCACGTGCGGACACATGCGGTTGCCGCAAAAACTGCTGGCCTGTGGCAACGCAGCGCGCGTGGCGATGGCTGCCAGTTCGCCCGTGCGCCGCCGGGGCGGGCACGCCGGCTGCGAAGGGGCGGTGGCCATGCCACACCGGCCACACCGCCATGACCATCGCCCATCCTGATGAACTGCCCCCTGCGCTTGTCTACGTGAGTGACGACGGTCCTGGCTGGCACCGCGTGGCCCGAGGCAAGTCGTTCGGCTACACCGACGACCAGGGCAAGCCCATCAAGGACGAGCAGCAGCTGCAGCGCATCCGCTCGCTGGCCATTCCGCCGGCCTACACCGACGTGTGGATCTGCCCCAAACCCAACGGCCACCTGCAGGCCACCGGGCGCGACGCACGGGGCCGCAAGCAGTACCGCTACCACGCGCTGTGGCATGAGCACCAGGGCCAGAGCAAGTTCGAGCGGCTGCAGCAGTTCGGCGCGGTGCTGCCCGCCATCCGCCGCCGTGTGGAGCGTGACCTGGCCCAGCCCGGTCTGCCCCGCAGCAAGGTGCTGGCGGCCCTGGTGCGGCTGCTGGACACCACCTACCTGCGCATCGGCAACGACGAATACGCCAAGCAGAACGGCTCCTTCGGCCTGACCACGCTGCGGCGCCGGCATGCGGCCATCAAGGGCAGCGTGCTCAAGCTGAGCTTTCGCGGCAAAAGCGGCGTGGAGCAGGAAGTGGCGGTGCAGGACGCCCGGCTGGCGCGCATCGTGCGCCGCTGCCAGGCGCTGCCGGGCCAGGCCTTGTTCCGCTACCTGGACGACGACGGCCAGGTGCATGGCGTCGATTCATCCGACGTCAACGGCTACCTGCGCGAGATTGCCGGCGACGACTTCAGCGCCAAGGACTTTCGCACCTGGCATGCCAGCGCGTTGGCGCTGGAGCGGCTGCTGCCCTGCGAGCTGCCGCGCACCGTGCGTGAGATGCGGGTGATGACCAAACAGGTGATCGGCGAGGTGGCGGCGCACCTGGGCCACACCATCGCGGTGTGCCGCAAGTCGTACGTGCACCATGCGGTGCTCAGCAGTTTCGAGCACGGCAACCTGGCCCAGCTGTGCCGCCCGCGCATGCGTGGCGGGCGCGGCCTGCTGGCCCGCGAGCGCAGCCTGCTGGCCTTGATGGCAGCCGAGCAGCAGGCGCTGGACGACCCGGCGCCCCAGCTGGCGCGCTCGCTGGCAGCCTCGAAGGTGAGGGCTACTTCTCCCAGTACACCGGCGTCCCGTAGTAGTCGTGCACGTCCCGGTGCCAAGCCTCGCCGCCATTGAGCTGCGTGGGCCAGTGCGTGGTCTCGAAGCCCGGCGCCTTGTCGAAGTGCGACTTGTCCACGTCGAGCACGAAGGCCTTGCGTTCGGCATCAAGCTGCAGCGCCCGCCAGGGAATGGCGAAGAGCCGCTCGCCGATGCCCAGGAAGCCGCCGCTGCTCATCACCGCATAGGCGATGCTACCGTGCGCCAGGTCGAGCATGATCTCCTGCACCTCGCCCAGCGTTTCTCCGGCGCGGTTGACCACATCGTGGCCGGTGAGGCTGGAGGCGCTGGTCAGCATGGCACCGGGGCCGTTGCCCCGGGTCAGGGCATCGACGCTTTCGATGCGGGTGGCGGGGGCATCTTCGGCGGGCAGTTCGGCCATGGTCGGGCTCCGAAAGCGAGGGGGTCGTTGATGAACAGGGGAAAGGCAACGCCTGTGCCCGGCCAGCAGGGCACATGCAGCCCATAATCCGGCTTTTGTAACGCGGCGCCAGCCGCGGGTCGGGTAGTTATGGGACACGCATTGATCGTCGAGGACGACCCGGACGTCGCCGAAACCATGGCGGCATTGATTGCCGCCGAAGGCTTCACCGCCGTCACGGCCAGGACATTGAAAGACGCGCGCCGGCAGCTGGCCACGCGCGCCCCCGACCTCGTGCTGCTGGACCTGCAGCTGCCCGATGGCCAGGGTCTGGACCTCTTGAAAGACACCGACCAGCTGGCCAACACCGAGGTGGTGCTGGTCACCGGCCATGCCAGCATCGAGACCTCGATCCAGGCCTTGCGCCTGGGTGTGGCCGACTACCTGGTCAAGCCCTTCAACATCAAGCAGCTGCAGGGCATCCTGTCGCGGCTGATGCGGCCTTCGGCGCTGAAGGCCGAGCTGGAAGACCTGCGCGCCGAGCTGGAACGCAGCGGCCGCTTCGGCCACATGGTGGGCCGCTCCCCGGTGATGCGGCAGGTGTACGAGCAGATCGCCCGCGTGGCGGGCTCGGCCGTCACGGTGCTGATCACCGGCGAAAGCGGCAGCGGCAAGGAAGTGGCCGCGCGCACCATCCACGACCTGAGCCGCCGCCGCCACCAGCCCTTCCTGGCGGTGAACTGCGGCGCCATCTCGCCGCACCTGATCGAAAGCGAGATCTTCGGCCACGAGAAGGGCAGCTTCACAGGCGCCGACCGCCAGCATCTGGGCTTTTTCGAGCGCGCCCACGGCGGCACGCTGTTCCTCGACGAAGTGACCGAGATGCCGCCCGAGCTGCAGGTCAAGCTGCTGCGGGTGCTGGAGACGGGCAGCTTCATGCGCGTGGGCAGCACCACGCCGGTGGAAACCGACGTGCGGGTGATCGCGGCCACCAACCGCGTGCCCACCGAGGCCGTGGCCAGCGGCAAGCTGCGCGAAGACCTGATGTACCGGCTGGACGTGTTCCCGATCCGCATGCCTTCGCTGCATGAGCGGCCGGACGACATTCCGATGCTGGCCGAGCACTTCCTGCAGGACATCGGCCGCCGCGAAGGCGTGGCCAAGCGTTTCCTGCCCAGCGCCATCGCCGCCCTCACCCGCCACCGCTGGCCGGGCAACGTGCGCGACCTGCGCAATGCGGTGCAGCGCATCTACCTGATGGCCGATGGCCGCGACATCGATGACGAATGGCTGCAGCCCGGCGTGCCGGGCAGCGCCGGTGCCCGGCCGCCGGCCGCGCTGGCCGCCGCCGACGACGGCGAGACGCTGGTGGTGCGCATCGGCCAGCCGCTGGCCGAGATCGAGCGGGCGGTGATCCTGGCCACGCTCAAGCGCTTCGACCACCACAAGGAACGCACCGCCGCCGCGCTGGGCGTGAGCCTGAAGACGCTCTACAACCGGCTCAAGGAATACGCCGAGAAGTAGC
>NZ_CAXFDV010000283.1:0-2881 GCF_964001545.1 uncultured Aquincola sp. | reverse complement strand
GCCGCAGCAGGCGCAGAAGGCCAGCGGAAGCCAGGGGTACAGCGGCACCTTGAAGGGCCGCGGCGCCTCGGGGTGGGTGCGGCGCAGCACCAGCACCGACAGTGCGCTCAGCACCAGGAAGCCCCAGTACACCGGCGACAGGTAGTCCACCATCGTCGAGAAGCCGCCGCGTGTCACGGTGCCCAGGCCCACCAGCCCCACCGCCACGATGCCGATGGCGGCCACCGAGGCCGGCGGAATGCCGCGCGACAGGTCCCAGCGGCCCAGCCGCGCGCCCAGCCAGCCGCCCAGCAGCCGCGCCTGCTGCAGGTCGTGGGCCGCGGCCCAGGTGGTGCGCGCACCGGCGATCAGGATGGCGTTCATCACCGTGATCGAGGTCAGCGCCACCGCGCCGACGATGAGCAGCTCACCGGGTGTGCCGAAGGCCAGGCGCATCAGCTCGGCGGCCGGTGCTTCGCTGCGGGCCAGGCCTTCCAGGCCCAGGCCGCGCAGGTACGCAAAGTTGGCCAGCAGGTACAGGCCGGTGACGATGGCCAGGCCCCAGAGCAACGCATGCACGATGCCGCGCCGGCCGTCGCGCATCTCGGCCGACAGCGTGGCCGCATCGCTCCAGCCGCCATAGGCCAGGAACACGAAGACGAAGGCGGTGCCGATGGCCAGCGGCTGCGTGCGCTCGGGCGTGGCCAGCGGCGTGGCAGGCGGCACGCCCTGGTGCATCAGCCACAGCGCGGCGGCACCCAGGGCCAGCATGCCGGCGATCACCAGCCCCATCAGGCCCACCTGGGTGCCCAGGCCCACCTGCACGCCGCGCAGGTTCAGCAGCGTCAGCAGCACGATCACCGTGGCCGCGAACAGCGCGCTGCCATAGGCGCCCAGCTGCGGCCCCAGCCACTGCTCCAGCTTGACCACCTGACTCAGGTAGTCGCCGAAGACGAAGGCCAGCAGCGCCATCGAGCCGGTGTGGATGACCGCGAAGCGCGACCACGCGAACAGGAAGCCGGTGCGCGCGCCGAAGGCCAGGCGCAGGAAGTGGTAGTCGCCACCCGCATGCGGAAAGGCCGCGGCCAGCTCGGCAAAGCACAGCGCGCCGACGAAGGACAGCAGGCCGCCCAGGGCCCAGGCCAGGTACAGCGCCTGGTCGCTGGCCAGGCTCGCGGCCACCATGGGCGAGGTCTTGAAGATGCCGGCGCCGATGACCATGCCGACGCACACCGAGACCGCGTGGCGCACATTCAGATGTCGTTCGGGCGCCGCGTCGTGGAGGAGATCGGGCGTCGTTGTCATGGGGCGGCAGGTTAGCCGCGACTGCACCTGCCATCGCCGGTGCGGCGGCGCATTTGCATATGCGCCGCGGTTGGTGGCCTTGCAGGCTCGGCATCGCTACGCTCGCGCCTTTGCTTTTCTTTTCACTGGCCAGCCCCCATGAACCGCCCTGAACCTTCGGTCCGCCACTGCCTGCTGCTGGGCCTGGCGGCCGCCGCCGTTGCCACGCCGGTGGCCCAGGCCGCCGACGGCGCCGAGTCCATCGTCGTCACCGGCACCCGCAGCCGCGACCGTACCGTGCTCAGCTCGGCCTCGCCGATCGACGTGCTGTACGCCGACGACCTGCGCCGCGCCGCTGGCCCGGAGGGCAACCTGGCCGCCGCGCTGCAGACGCTGCTGCCTTCGTTCAACTTTCCACGGCAAAGCAACTCGGGCGCGGCCGACCATGTGCGTGCGGCGCAGCTGCGCGGCATGAGCCCCGACCAGGTGCTGGTGCTGGTCAACGGCAAGCGGCGCCATGTGTCGGCGGTGGTGAACGTCGAATCCAAGACCGGCAAGGGCACCAACCCGGTGGACTTCAATGCGCTGCCGCTCAATGCCGTCAAGCGGGTGGAAGTGCTGCGCGACGGCGCCGGTGCGCAGTACGGGTCGGATGCCATTGCCGGCGTCATCAACATCATCCTGGACGACGCGCGCGAAGGTGGCGAGGCGGTGGCCACGGCCGGTGGCTACAGCACCCGCTTTGCGCCCACCGATGAACGATTGAACGACGGTGCCGGCGGCGAGCTGCAGCTCAAGCAGGGCTGGCGGCTGGGCGATGGCTTCGTGCGCGCCGGGGCCGAGCTGTCGCGCCGCCAGGCCACCAACCGTGCGGGTGCCGACGAGGTGCCGTTCTTCGAGGAACAGACGCCAGCGAACCTCGCGTTCCAGGGCCGACGCAACTACGCGGCCGGCGACCCGCAGGCCGACAAGCTGGGCCTCTGGCTGAACGGCGCCCTGCCGCTGGCCGGTGGCCAGGAGGCTTATGCCTTCGGCACCTGGACGCGGCGCGACAGCGTGGGCGCCGCCTACTTCCGCTATCCCGACAGCACGGCCAACCCCGACCGCTTCTACCCGGATGGCTACCGCCCCGAGACCACCGGCCGCAGCGACGACCTGTCGTTGACCGCCGGTGTGCGCGGCCCGCTGGCCGGCTGGGACGCCGATGCCAGCCTGGCCTACGGCCGCAACGACTTCGACTTCGGCGTGCGGCGCTCGCTCAATGCCTCGCTGGGCGCGGCCAGCCCCACGCGCTTCGACCTGGGTGGCTACCGCTTCGACCAATGGGTGGCCAACCTCGACCTGAGCCGGCCGTTGAACCTGGGCCTGGCCCAACCGGCCACGCTGGCGGTGGGCGCCGAATGGCGGCGCGAGGGCTTTCGCAGCACGGCGGGCGATGCCGCGTCCTATGGTGTCGGTCCGGTGATCGCACCGCCCGGCGCGCAGGCCGGCCCGGGCCTGTCGCCGGCCGACACCGCCGACACTTCGCGCCGCATCGCGGGCGTGTATGCCGATCTCTCGGCCGATGTGAGCAAGCAGTTGTTCGCCGAAGCAGCCGCCCGCTACGACCATTACAGCG
>NZ_CAXFDV010000282.1:0-10068 GCF_964001545.1 uncultured Aquincola sp. | reverse complement strand
GTGGGCAAGGTCGGCATGGACGAGGTCACCCGCGGCGTGCTGCCCTTTTTGACCGCGCAGTTCGCGCTGCTGATGCTGATGGTGCTGTTCCCGGCATTGGTGACGGTGCCCGCCAGCTGGTTCTACTGACTTTTTGCCCTGAGACCACCCAGAGAGGAGACCCGTGATGACGACAAGCAAGACCCTGAAATTCACCCTGGCCGCGGCCGCGGTGCTGAGCTGCTTCGGCGCCCAGGCCCAGACCGCCAAGAAGGTGAACTCGAAGAACATCGACCCGTACTACAACGTGTGCCGGGGCACCAGCCCCGAGTGCTACAACGACTGGCACGCCTTCGACAACACGCCCAACCGCGTGCTCATCTACTCGCGCACCGCCGGCCCGCGTCACGCCAACCTGGGCCCGGCGCTGCCCGCCGGCCTGAACCCGCCGCTGGCCGATGCCAACGTGATGCAGCGCAGCCTGGTGAGCATGCTCAACGCCGCAGGCATCCAGGCCGACTGGACCGAAGACGTGACGGTGCTGTCGGGCCGCATCAACAACTACAAGACGGTGATCTTTGCCAGCAGCAACCGCGACACGCTGTGGAACGCCGCGGCCACCACCAGCAACGACGCGGCCCGCACCGCGCTGCGCAACTACATGCGCCGTGGCGGTGGCTTCGTGGCCATCCACAACGCCTTCGGTGCCGAATACAACTGGCCCTACTACGAAGGCCTGCTGGGCAATGCCAACTTCTACAACCACTCGGCCAACCGCAATGGCGTGGTGGAGCTGATCGGCAACGACCCGTCCACCGCCGGCGTGTCCACCCGCTTCGAGTTCCAGGACGAGTGGTACAACCTCGCGCCCTTCCCCACCAACGTGAAGTTCCTGGCCAAGGTGGACGTGAGCACGCTCAACCCGCCCGATGCGCCGCCGCACCCCGGCCACCCCGACTTCTTCCCGGTGGCCTGGTGCCAGTACTACGACGGCGGCCGCGCCTGGCTGACCACGCTGGGCCACAACGCCACCTCCTTCACCGGCAGCGGCCCGGGCGCGGCGCAGTTCCAGAAGATGGTGGTGCAAGGCGTGAAGTCGACCATGGGCCTGTCGCCCTTCTGCACCCAGTAAGGCCAGCGCAGTCATGAAGCAGTACCTTGCACTTGGCGCCCTGGCCCTGGGCCTGGCCGCCGCGCTGCCGGCCAGCGCCGCCAGCTTCAGCTTCGGCTTCGACAACGTGCTCAGCCAGGGTGAACTGGATGAGCCGGGCAACACCCAGCTCAGCTTCAACCTGGGCGCGGGCTCGTTCATCACCGGCCTGCGCTACGAGGTCGACGTGGAGGCCTACACCGGCAGCTGGCTGAGCGAAATCTCGCTGAGCATCACCGGCCAATCGGGCGAAGGCATCGACTTCCTGCCGGCCCCCGACCGCAACACCGAAGGCCGCTACAGCGCCAGCGGCAGCCTGGACCTGCTGAACCAGGGCCTGGGCTTCCGCCTGGGCAGCGACGGCCAGCTCAAGCTGCAGTTCTACGACGAGGTCAAGGACCTCTCGGGTGCCGACGGCGTGTGGCACAGCGGCAAGCTGACCTTCGACTACGTGGCCGCGCCGGTGCCCGAGCCGGCCACCTGGGCTTCGCTGGCCGCCGGCCTGGCCGCGCTGGGCCTGACCGCGGCCCGCCGCCGACGAGCCGACACGCCGGGCTGACCCCCTGACCGGCTGACCCGACCGGGGCCCTTGGTGGCCCCACCCGATTGCTTGCCTGACGCACAGGCCCGGCAGCGGGCGCGAGCCCATCTCGCGCACCCGCTGGGCGGGCCTGCGCCCGACCTTCCGCATCGACCCATCCACCCCGGAGTACACGATGACCTTCAATCCCACCCTGCGGCTGCTGATTGGCGCCGGCCTGCTGGCCGCGGCCCAGCTGGCTTCGGCCGCCGACAACTGCTGCCTGCCCACCACCACCGACTTCCCGAAGGTGGGTGGCAACCTGGGCAACCAGAACTACTCGTCGCTGGCCAAGATCAACAAGGCCAACGTGCGCCAGCTGGGCGCCGCCTGGATGACCAGCCTGGAAGGCGGCGCCAAGGCCGGCAATGCGCAAAGCACCGCCGTGGCCGTCAATGGCGTGCTGTTCATCGAAACCGCGCAAGGCCGCGTGCATGCGGTGGACGGCAAGACCGGCGTGGTCAAGTGGAGCTACAACCCCGGACGCGGCGGCCAGACGCGTCGCGGCGTGGCCGTGGGCGATGGCAAGGTGTACACGCTGACCACCGGCAACTACGTGATCGCGCTGGACCAGGCCACCGGCAAGGTGGTCTGGGAAAAGCAGTACCAGGGCTACGGCAACATCGCCAAGGTGGCCGTGGTGTACCACGACAAGATGATCTACGTGGGCACCAGCGACGGTGATCGCGGCGCCGGCCTGGCCATCAACGCCACCAACGGCGACCTGGTGTGGCACTTCTTCGGCGCGGCGGCGCCCGGCACCATCGGCGGCGACACCTGGGAGGGCAACAGCTACCTCGAAGGTGGCGCCACGCCCTGGATCCACCCCGCCATCGACCCCGAGCTGAACACGCTGTACTGGACCTTCGGCAATGCGCGCGCGGGCTCTTCGCAGAACGGCTCCACCCGCGGCGGCCAGAACCTGTTCGCCAACTCCATCGTGGCGATGGACGCCAAGACCGGCGCCTACAAGTGGCACTTCCAGTCCATCCACCACGACATCTGGGACATGGACAACGTGATGGCGCCGGTGCTGGCCGACATCCGCGTGGGCGGCCAGAACAAGAAGGCGGTGGTGTACGGCAGCAAGACCGGCATGTACTACATCCTGGACCGCAGCAACGGCCAGCCGCTGCTGGGCATCGACGAGAAGCCGGTGCCGGTGGACCCGCGCCAGAAGAGCTGGCCGACGCAGCCGTGGCCGCGCGGCGGCAGCTTCGTGCCCACCTGCCCCACCACCGAAGGCCCGGCCCGTGCGGTGCCCAACTTCAAGACCGGCTGCCTGTATGCCGCGCACTGGGACGAGCCCATCCTCTCCTTCCCCGGCCAGGGTGGCGGCGCCGACTGGAACCACCAGTCGTTCAGCCATACGACGAAGTGGATGTACACCGGCGTGGGCTACGTGGGTTCGGCCCACTCGCTGACCGAAGCCAGCAACGGCCTGCGCCCGCTGGGCACCGGCATGTCGGGCGGCATCGTGGCGGTCGACCCCTCCACCAACCAGGTGGTGTGGAAGAAGGACCTGCCCTGGTCCGTCGCGCACGGCAACGGCATCCTGACCACCGCCAGCAACCTGCTGTTCATCGGCCAGCCCGACGGCAACCTGCTGGGCCTGGACGCGCTCAACGGCCGTGAGCTGTGGCGCTTCCAGACCGGTGCCAGCATCAACGCCAGCCCCATCACCTACGAGATCGATGGCGAGCAGTACATGGCGGTGTTCGCCGGCGGCTCGGGCCTGCCCTTCAGCGATGCGCCCCGCGGCGACTACCTGTGGGCCTTCAAGGTCGGCGGCAAGGTGCCGCCGCTGCCGGCGCCGGTGCCGCCGTCCACCCGCCGCCAGATCACGGCCGCCGCGGTGGAAGGCACGGTGGTGAACAACACCGTGGTGCTCAACCGCAGCTACAGCAACGGCAACGTGGGCGCGGTGGAACTGGACACCACCAACGCCATGGCGCCGCAGCACCTGCGCGTGCCGCAGGGCACCACCGTCACCTTCCTGAACCCGGCCACCAACACCAAGAACCACTGCGCCACGCAGTTCTTCGAAGGCCTGTTCAATGCCGGCCCGCTGGCCCCGGGACAGTCGTTCTCGTACACCTTCACCCAGAAGGGCGAGTACTTCTACAACGACTGCACCAGCCCGCGCGCCACCGGCAAGGTCGTCGTCTATTAACACCAGGAGGACACACATGAAGCTCAACCTGCTGGGCGCGGCCACCGCGCTCATCCTTGGCTCGGCTGGCGCCCTGGCGGCGCCTTCCACCGCCTCGTTCCAGATCACTTCGTTCTCGCAAGTCGTCTCGGGCGGCACCCTCACCTGGCTGGGGGGCGGCTACCAGGACCTGTTCGTCGAATCGCGCGAAGCCGGCGGCCTGGGCGGCAACCAGATCGACGGCCTGAAAGGCGACCGCAGCACCACCAGCTTGTCTACAGAAGTGGCGCATGCCGGCGCCCAGGTGTCGACCACCCCCGCAGGCCTGCTGCAAGGCACGGCCAGCGCCACGCCGTTCTACGTGAGCGATACGGCCCAGCCGCACGTGGGCATCGTCAATGCGTCGCAGCTGGGCGAGTTCTCGCTGTCGCAGGCCGGCAGCGTGACCTTCACCGTCAACTACACGCTGACGGCCAATGCCCAGGCCGGCGACCCGCTGAGCACCTATGCCTATTCGCAGCTGGTGTTCGAGGCCGGCAACTACGCCGACACCACCCCGGCCACGTTCACCGACCGGCTGCACACCGCCGAAGGCAGCAGTGGCACCCGCAGCGGCAGCTTCACCTACACCGTGAATCTGGCCAGTGCCGACGACGTGGGCTACTACAACTTCAACGCCAATGCCTATGGCACGGCCATCGCCGCGGCGGTGCCCGAGCCGGGCGAATGGGCGCTGATGCTGGCGGGCCTGGGCCTGCTGGGTGGCTGGCGTCTGCGCCAGCAGCGGCTGACCCAGGGGGTGGCGGCATGAGCCTGGCATCCATCAAGACCTGGCGCCTGGCCGGCACCGGCGCGGCGCTGACCGCTGCGCTGCTGGCCGCCCCCGCGGCCCATGCGCTGGACATCGGCGGCCTGCAGCTCGACGAAGCCGCCTTTGCCGACACGCTGGTGGCTTCCAGCGGCGTGTACACCACCTCGGGCGGTTCGCTGACCGAGGTGCTGACGGACAAGAGCCTGTCGAGCTGGGCGATGTCGATGACGCCCGGCGCCTACGTGACGCTGGGCTTCACCGACCGGCTGCTGGTCAACGGCGCGGGCAACGATCTGGCGCTGTTCGAGCGCGGGCATGAAGCCTACGAATACTCGCAAGAGGGCTTCGACAGCTTCAACATCACCATCAACGGCATCACGCGCCAGTACTTCACCACCGAGACCACCACCATCGTCGACGACTACAACGTCAACATGACCATGGTGGACCTGAGCTTCTTCGGCGTGGCCGAAGGTGCCACCGTCTCGCAGGTGAAGATCGGCATGGACTTCGACACCCGCGGCTCGCGGCCGCAGCTGCAGCTGGTGGCCGGCATCAACACCGTGGCGGCGGTGCCGGAGCCGGGCACGGTGGCCCTGTCGCTGGCCGGTCTGGCGGTGTTGGGCGGGGTGGCCCGCCGGCGCCGCCGCGCTGGTGCAGGGGTGGCGGCCCGATGAGCCGCCGGGCCCGCCTGCTGGCCGCCGGCGTGGTGCTGGCCGCGGCCGCCATTTTGCTGGGCCGGCCGCTGGGGGCCCAGCCGGCGCCGGGCGGCACCGCCCCGGCCGCGCCCGCCGCCTTCGGGCCCGCGCTGCTGTTCGCGATGAACGACGGCCGCAGCGGGCTCGAGCTGTGGCGGGCCGATGCCGGTGGCGCACCGCCGCGCCAGCTGCTGGACATCCGGCCCGGGCCGGCGGGCAGCTACCCCAGCGGCTTCACGCTGCTGGGCGAACCGGGCGCCGGTGGCGCGCTGTACTTCACCGCCAACGACGGCCAGCACGGCCTGGAGCTGTGGCGCACCGATGGCACGCCCGCCGGCACCCGGCAGGTGGCCGACATTCAGCCCGGTGCGGCCGACGGCCTGCCCAACCACCTGGCGGTGCTGGGCGGGCAGTTGCTGTTCTCGGCCGACGACGGGCAGCACGGCTTCGAGCTGTGGGCCAGCCGTGGCGATGCCGCCAGCACCCGGCTGCTGGCCGACCTGCACCCCGGCCCGGGCGGCTCTTCGCCCCGGCTGTTCACCGCGGTGGGCGACCAGCTGTTCTTCGTGGCCGACGATGGCCGCCATGGCGCCGAGCTGTGGGTGACCGACGGCACCCGCGAAGGCACACGGCTGGTCAAGGACATCCGCCCCGGCCCCGAAGCCGCCCACCCGCAGCAGCTGGTGGTGGTGGACGGGCGCCTTTTCTTCGTGGCCGACGACGGCCGCCACGGCGGCGAGCTGTGGACCAGCGACGGCACCGCCGCCGGCACGCGGCTGGTGGCCGACCAGCGCCCTGGCGCCACGGGCGCCAACCCCCGCTACCTGACCGCCTGGCGCGGCGCGCTGTACTTCGCGGCCGACGATGGCCAGCACGGCACCGAGCTGTGGCGCTGCGATGGCGAAGGCCGGCAGCTGCAGCTGGTGGCCGACATCGCGCCCGGCCCGGCGCATGCGGTGCCCAGCTTCCTCACCCCAGCGGGCGATTTGCTGTACTTCAGCGCCAACGACGGCCTGCATGGCTCCGAGCTGTGGGCCACCGACGGCACACGCGGCGGCACCCGCATGGTGGCCGACCTGGTGCCCGGCCCCAGCCCTTCGGCGCCCAACCGGCTGTGGGCGCATGGGCGGCAGCTGCTGTTTGCCGCCCTGCACCCCGACAAGGGCTACGAGCTGCACATCAGCGACGGCACGGCCGAAGGCACGCGCCTGCTGGCCGACCTGAACCCCGGCACCGGCAGCAGCTACCCGCACGACTTCACGCGGGTGGGCGACACGGTGTTCTTCATCGCCGATGGCGCCGAAGGCCTGACCCGCTTGTGGACGCTGGCGCCCGACGGCCGCATCACGGCCCTGCCCTGAGCACCCCCGCCGCCGGCTGCGGCCGGCGGCGCATGCCGGCCGCCACAGGCGACAAATGGCGACCTGATCTGTCGGCGGCTGCTGACATGGCCTGCACCCGGCCCTGGATAAATTTCGTTGCGAACAGCTCGCAAAGGAATGCCCTTGGCCAACACGCCCCGACTCACGCCGAAACACGCCCCCGTGGCGCTGGACACCGAAGGCTTCGGCTCGGGCCCGGCCGGGCGAGACATCTTCTTCGCCGCGGTGGAAACCACCCGCATGCCCATGGTCATCACCGACCCCAGGCTGCCGGACAACCCCATCGTGTTCGCGAACAACGCCTTCCTGGAGATGACCGGCTACAGCCAGGACGAGATCCTGGGCCACAACTGCCGCTTCCTGCAGGGCCCCGACACCGACCCGCATGCGGTGGCCGAGGTGCGGCGCCACATCGCCGAAGAGCGCGAATACGCCACCGAGCTGCTGAACTACCGCAAGGACGGCAGCAGCTTCTGGAACGCCTTGTTCGTCACGCCGCTGCGCAACCATGCGGGCGAGCTGCTGTACTTCTTCTCGTCGCAGCTGGACGTCAGCCGCCGCAAGGACGCGGAATCGGCCCTGGGCCAGGCACAGAAGATGGAAGCGCTGGGCCAGCTCACCGGCGGCATCGCCCACGACTTCAACAACCTGCTGCAGCTGATCCTGGGCAACCTGGATGTGATGGCGCGGCGCGTGAAGACGCTGGACGAAGCGGATGCCACGCTCAACAAGGCGCTGCTCAATGCGCGCGAGGCCACGCGCAAGTCGGCCACGCTGACGCAGCAGCTGCTGGCCTTTGCCCGCAAGCAGCAGCTGCGCGGCCGCGTGATCAACCTCAACGACCTGGCGCTGAACACCGCCGACCTGGCCAAGCGCTCGCTGGGCGACTCGATCACCCTGCGCACCGAGCTGGACCCGCAGCTGTGGAACTGCCGCATCGACCCCACGCAGGCCGAGGTGGCGCTGCTGAACCTGCTGCTCAATGCCCGCGACGCGATGCCTGGTGGCGGCGTGCTCACCATCCGCACCGAGAACGTGGAAGTGTCGGCCGACGACGCCCACACCCATGGCGTGCCGGCGGTGGGCCGCTTCGTGCGCATCGCGGTGACGGACAACGGCAGCGGCATTGCGCCCGAGCTGCTGCCACGGGTGATGGACCCCTTCTTCACCACCAAGGAGGAAGGCCAGGGCACCGGCCTGGGCCTGTCGATGGTGTATGGCTTTGCCAAGCAAAGCGGCGGCGCGGCCAACATCTATTCCGAGGTGGGCGACGGCACCACGGTGCGGCTGTACTTTCCGGCCACCACCGACTACGTGACCAAGCCGGCGCCGAGCGGCGCCACGCGCGCCGCCTCGGGCCATGAGCGGGTGCTGGTGGTGGACGACCGCCGCGAGATCGCCGAGATGGCCGCGATGATGCTGCGCGATGCCGGCTATACCGCGATGGAATGCGGCTCCGCCCGCGAGGCGCTGGAGCTGCTGGAGACCGACGGCCCCTTCGACCTGCTGCTGACCGACCTGATCATGCCGGGCGGCATGAACGGCGTGATGCTGGCCCGCGAGGCCCAGGTGCGCCGGCCCGACCTCAAGGTGCTGCTGATGACCGGCTTTGCCGACTCCACGCCCGACCGCTGGGGCGGCACCCACTACGACATGATCTTCAAGCCCTATTCGCAAAGCGACCTGACCCGCAAGGTGCGCAACACGCTGGACGGCAGCAACGGCACCAGCTGACGGCGCATGCCAGCGGGCGCGGGCGTCCTACCGCCGGTGCCGGAGCTGTCCCACACGCCGCCGCACGGTCACATCGAACAATTCATCCACCCACCCACAAGAGGAGATTTCCATGGTCCGCATCGCTCTCGTTTCCGCTGCCCTGATCGGCACCCTCGGCCTGGCCGCCTGCGACGTTCAGAAGACGCAGGAAGGCGACGTCACGCTGCCCAAGTACAGCGTCGAGAAGGAAAAGGAAGGCAACGTCACGCTGCCCAAGTACGACGTGAAGACGCCGGACGTGAACGTGACCACGGAACAGAAGACCGTGGAAGTGCCGACGATCAAGAAGGAAGAGCGGACCATCGAAGTGCCGAAGGTGGAAGTCACCCCGGCCAAGGACAAGTGATCCCGGCCTGTAAGTAACACCCGCGGCTGCCCACCCGGGGGCGACTCTTAGAATCGCCGTCCCATGCATCCGCGGCTCATCGCCTTCCTCGTTGCGCTGGTGCTGCTGTGCACCGGCGCAGCCGCGCATGTGGAGCCGGTGCCCCTGCTGGGCTGCGATGCGCTGGAACTGGCCTGCAGCCTCGGCTGGGCCAGCGCCGAAGAAGGCGCGCTGGCCGGCGAGCCCGCCGAAGGCCGCAGCCTCAGCAACAACGGCCTGGATGGCTTGGGCGATGGTCCCGGCGTGATGCCCGCACCCGCCCCCACCTGGCCCAGCCGCCCTGCGGCCACCGCCTGGCTGCGCGGCCGCGCCGCCGCCATTCCGCTGCCGCCCTACCTGGACGGCCTGCAACGCCCGCCCTGCCGCGCCGCCTGACACCCGGGCAGCGGCCCCTTCAGGTGCTGCCCGTCTTGCGGCTGCCACGCGCAGCCGGCAAGCTTGCTTCGCGCTGTACTCCTTTTCACCACGACCCACATGCGCACCTGCGGCCGCCGGCCGCAGCGTGGCGCCACTGCACACCATGGACTTTCTTCTCGACCCCAACATCTGGATCGCCTTCGCGATGCTCACCGCGCTGGAGATCGTGCTCGGCGTGGACAACATCATCTTCATCTCCATCCTGGTGGGCCGGCTGCCGCCGGACATCCGCGACAAGGCGCGCCGGCTGGGCCTGGGCTTTGCGATGGTCTCGCGGCTGGCGCTGCTGTTCTCGTTGAGCTGGGTGATGGGCCTGACCAAGGACTTGTTCACCATCGCGGGCCAGGGCATCAGCGGGCGCGACCTGGTGCTGCTGCTGGGGGGCCTGTTCCTGCTGTACAAGGCTTCGCACGAGATCTTCGTGGAAGTGGAAGCGCATGAGCTGGACGGCCCGCCCGAATCCACCGCCACGCCCGAGCAGATCAAGGCCGCGGGCGCCCGCGCCTTCTGGGGCACCATCGGCCAGATCGCGGTGATCGACATCGTGTTCTCGCTCGACTCGGTGATCACCGCGGTGGGCATGGTCGACGAGCTGCCGGTGATGGTGGCCGCGGTGATCGCCGCGGTGGGCGTGATGCTGTTCGCCGCCAAGACCATCGGCGACTTCGTCGACAGCCACCCGTCGGTCAAGGTGCTGGCGCTGGCCTTCCTGGTGATGGTGGGCATGGCGCTGACGGC
>NZ_CAXFDV010000281.1:0-7962 GCF_964001545.1 uncultured Aquincola sp. | reverse complement strand
GGAACGGGAAATGTCCGGGGTGGGTGAAGCCGGGGAGCCGCAAGACGAACACGCCGAATCGCGTGGTCCGTGGCTCATTATGCGTACGTTCATCATCAAACGTCAATCGTTTGATGACGACAGACATCAATAAGGGCACGTCAGATGATGCGCGGGGTTGGATCTCTCCCGCGCCTCGGCGGCCACCTTGCCAGCCCGGCGGGGGCCGGCGTCTCAGCCCGGCGTCAAGGGCGCTTCGGCGCCGCGCGGCGGCCCGCCGCCCGAGCCTTGGGGGCGGCTTTTGGTGCGGGCAAGGCCTGGCTCCGGCACGCCGCCAGGATCTCGTCCGCCAGCGGTGAATCGTCAGGGCAGGCGCGCGACAGCACGATGGCGCCCACGGCGCGCGCCAGCAGATCCAGCGCACGCACACGCACCTGCGCCGGGTCGTCCTGGCCGGCGAAGTCGGCATCGCGGCTCAGCGCCGCCAGGATGCCTTCGATGCCGGCAGCGAACGGCGCACGCACCTCGGCCCCCTGGCGGGCAGCGTCGCCGCCCAGCGCCGCCATCGTGCAGCCGCCGGCGAGGGCGTCGCGGTGCTGGCGGGAGATGTAGGCCTTCACGAAATCAGCTGCGCTCACACCCTCGGACAACGCGGTGGTCTGGGCGATGCCACAGGCGGCTGCCTCGGCCATCAAATCGGCCTTGGAGCCGAAGTGCCGGTAGAAGCCGCCGTGCGTGAAGCCGGCGGCGCCCATCAAGTCGGCCACGCCCACGCCGTCATAGCCGCGCTCGCGGAACAGCGTGGTGGCCGTCTCCACGATATGCGCCCGGTTCGCCTCTGCCTGTGCCTTGGTGACCTTCATGTCGAGCCCGCTGCTGCCGTCGTGATTGATTCAGCCTGCACTGTACATTGATTCAATACATCATCAAACCGTTGACAGCAAACATGACGACCATCATCATTGAGGCCGTCAGATCACCAAAAAGCGGACAGCATGAACACGCAAGCCCTCTTCGAGCCGTATGCCCTCGGGCCCCTCACGCTCGCCAACCGCATCGTGATGGCGCCTTTGACGCGCAACCGCGCTGGTGCCGGGCTGGTGCCCAGCGAGCTGGCAGCGACCTACTACGCACAGCGGGCCTCGGCCGGCCTCCTCATCACCGAGGCCACGCAGGTCTCGGCCCAGGCGCAGGGCTACCAGGACACGCCCGGGCTGTACACGCCGCAGCAGATTGCAGGCTGGCGCCGTGTGACCGACGCCGTGCATGCGCGCGGCGGGCGCATCTTCGTGCAGCTGTGGCACGTGGGTCGTGTCTCGCATGTCGACCTGCAGCCGGGCGGCGCAGCGCCGGTGGCGCCTTCGGCCCTGCGTGCCGCCACCAAGACCTTTGTCAACAATGGCTTCGCCGACGTGTCCGAGCCGCGCGCGCTGGACATCACCGAAATACCTGGCCTGGTGAACGACTTCCGGCAGGCGGCGGCGAATGCCATCGAGGCAGGATTCGACGGCGTCGAGATCCATGGCGCCAATGGCTACCTGCTGGAGCAGTTCATCAAGGACGGCGCCAACCACCGCACCGATGCCTACGGCGGCTCGATCGAGAACCGCGCGCGCTTGCTGCTGGAGGTGGCGACCGCCGTGAGCCAGGAGATCGGCGCCCACCGCACGGGGGTGCGCATCTCGCCGGTGTCACCGGCCAACGGCATCTCCTGCAGCGATCCGCAGCCGCAGTACGAGCACATCGTCCAGCGCCTGAGCGCGCTGGGCATCGTCTATCTGCATGTGGTGGAAGGCGCCACCGGCGGCCCGCGCGACGTGGCGCCGTTCGACTACGGCGCGCTTCGGCGGCTGTTCAAGCAGACCTACCTGGTCAACAACGGCTACGACGCCGACCTGGCTGCGGCGCGGCTGCAGGCGGCCGAAGCCGACCTGTTTGCGTTTGGCCGGCCCTTCATCTCGAACCCCGATCTGGTGGAGCGTCTGAAGACGGGCGCGCCGCTGGCACCGCTGGACCCGAGCACGCTGTATGGCGGCGGTGCGGCCGGCTACACCGACTACCCCACGCTGGCCGAAACCCGCTGATCGCGCCTGCCCACTCTCACGGAGAACCTGACATGACTTCTGCTGCCACCGTCCTCATCACCGGCGCTTCCACCGGCATCGGTGCCACCTATGCACAGCGCTTCGCGCAGCGCGGCCATGACCTCGTCCTGGTCGCACGTGACCAGGGCCGCCTGGACGCCTTGGCCCAGCGCCTGCGCCAGGCACACCAGGTGTCGGTTGATGTGCTGCCCGCCGACCTGACGCAGGCGGCCGACCTCGCCGCGGTCGAGGCCCGCCTGCGGGACGATGCACGCATCGGCATCCTGATCAACAACGCCGGCATCGCCCAGTCCGGCGGCATCGGCCAGCAGACGGCCGACAGCATCGAGCGCCTGATCGCGCTCAACACCACCGCGCCCACGCGGCTGGCGGCCGCGGTCGCCCCGCGCCTTGCGCAGGCCGGCGCCGGTGCCATCGTCAACCTGGGCTCGGTGGTGGGTCTTGCGCCGGAGTTCGGCATGTCGGTCTATGGCGCCACCAAGGCTTACATGCTGTTCCTGTCGCAGGGCATGAACGTCGAGCTGGGCGCCAAGGGCGTGTACGTGCAGGCGGTGTTGCCGGCAGGCACACGCACCGAGATATGGGAGCGCGCGGGCATCGACATCAACAGCCTGCCCGAGTTGATGGACGTCGAAGAGCTGGTCGATGCGGCCCTGGTGGGCTTTGATCGCCGCGAGCTGGTCACCATTCCGCCGCTGCGCGCGGCCGAGCGCTGGACCGCGCTCGATGGGGCGCGCCAGGCGCTGCTGGGAGACCTCCACCAGGCCTACGCGGCCGAGCGCTACCGGCAACCGGGCTGATCGGCGGGCTTGAACACCACGAACACCTTGCGCAGCGTCTCGGTCACGTCCCACACGCCGGTGGTGTGCGCGGGAAAGAACAGCGTGTCGCCCGCGCGGATGTCGATGGGCTGGCCATCCGTCGGCGTGAAGCGGCAGGCGCCGGCCAGGATGTGCATGACCTCGGCCTGGGCCAGCTGGCGTTCGAAGCGGCCGGGCTCGCATTGCCAGACGCCGGTGCCATGGCCTTCGGCGCCGGGCAGCGGCACGTCGATGCCGCTCAGTTTGCAAGGCGGCTGGCTCAGCGGCCGGGCGGGTGTGCCCTGGTCTTCGAAGCCGCCCAGCTGGGCGGACTGGTGCAGCACGGTGATGCCGCGTGGGGTGGTGGTGATCATGGGGTGGGTCCTGCCTGAATCGAGGCCACGCTGCCGGCCAGCGCCCGCTCGGCCACCGCGGTGAACCAGCGCACGCCCAGCGGCAGGGCCTCGTCGTTGAAGTCGTAATGGGGGTGGTGCAGCGGATGGCTGGGGCGGCTGTCGCCGGCCACGCGGCCCTGGCCCAGCCATAAATAGGCCCCGGGCCGGCGCTGCAGCATGAAGGCGAAGTCTTCCGACGTGAAGGCAGGCCGCGGTGCCACGCTGGCCTGCAGGCCGATGGCCTGCGCCGCCTGCAGCGCCAGCGCTGCTTCCGGCGCGGTGTTCACCGTGGCCGGGTAGTAGCGCAGATAGTTCACCTCGGCCTGCACGCCATGGCCCAGCGCCACGCCGGCCGCCATGTCGCGCAGCGCGGCCTCGATGCGGTCTTGTGATGCGGCATCGAAGCTGCGCACCGTGCCGGTGATGCGCACCTCGGCCGGCAGCACGTTGTGGCTGTGGCCGCCTTCCACGCGCGTGACCGACAGCACCGCGGATTCGGCCGGGTCGATGCGCCGCGCGACGATGGTGTTGAGCTGCATCACCAGCGCGCTGGCGGCCAGCAGCGCATCCGGCGTGCGGTGCGGTTGGGCCGCATGACCGCCCTGGCCGCGCAGCACGATGTCGAAGCGATCGGCCGCCGCCATGAGGGGGCCAGGACGTGTCTGCGCCTGGCCCAGTGGCAGCTCGGGCCAGTTATGCAGCGCATAGACCGCGTCGCAGGCAAAGCGCTCGAACAGGCCCTGCTCGACCATCACACGGGCGCCGCCCTGCCCTTCTTCGGCGGGCTGGAAGATGAAGTGCACCGTGCCGTCGAAGCGGCGGGTGCGCGCCAGGTGGCGGGCCGCACCCAGCAGCATGCTGGTGTGGCCGTCATGGCCGCAGCCATGGTGGGCGCCTGCGGTGCAGCTTTTCCAGGGCTGGCTGCCCAGTGCCAGCATCGGCAGCGCGTCCATGTCGGCGCGCAGGCCCACGCTGCGCGGGCTGCTGCCGCAACGCAGCGTGGCCACCACGCCGGTGCCGGCCAGGCCCTCATGCACCTGCAGGCCCAGCAGCCGCAGCTGCTGCGCCACCAAGCCGGCGGTGCGGTGCTCGGCAAAGGCCAGCTCGGGGTGGGCATGCAGGTCGCGCCGCAGCGCCACCAGGCCGGGCAGCAGGTCGGTGACGTCATCGGCCATGTCGGCCGGCGTGGCGAGGCTCAAAGGCCGGCCTCCACCGCGTCGGCCAGTTCCGCCAGCGTGCGGTAGTGGTAGTCGGGCCGGGTGATCTCTTCCACCGCGATGGTGCCGCCAAAGCCCTTCTGGCCGGCTCGCCGCTCGATCCAGCAGGTGGCCAGGCCCAGCCGGCGGGCGATGCCGATGTCGTGGTACTGGCTTTGCGCCACGTGCAGGTTCTGCGGCTGGGTGTAGCCCCAGGCGCCTTCGTAGCGGCCACGGGCATAAGCGAAGTAGCGCGGGTCGGGCTTCTCGCACAGTGCGTCGTAGCAGCTCAGCAGCAGGTCGAAGGGGTGGCCCAGCGTGGCGTCGAAGTGTTCCAGCGCCCAGCGCTGGGCATTGGTCATGGTCACCAGCTTGAAGTGCTTGCGCAGCCGCTGCAGTGCCTCGGGCGCATCGGCAAAGGCCGGCCAGCGCGGCACCGAATCACGCAGGCCCTGGGCCAGGGCTTCGGTGTCGGGCAGGCCCAGCTGCGGCGCGATCTGGTGCCACACGCGCACCAGGTCGTCGGGATAGGCGATCACCTCCGGGCTGCCGCGCGAGCGGCGGTAAGCGGCCAGGAAGTCGTCGTCGGTGACGGCGGCCTCCGGCACCGCGGCGCGCAGGTAGTCGAGCATGCCGCGCTCGAAGTCGATCAGCGTGCCGACGACGTCGAAGGTGAGGACCTTGAACTGGCTGAGGGCCATGGAAAACTCCGTGGGGGGCAGATGGCGCCAGCTTAGTTTTGGCCCCCTCGGCCTGCGTACCAAAAGCCACCCCTGCCACGGCAAGGCCTGCGGTTGTCGGCCAGCCTGCGGCAGATCCTGCGGCGGCGTGCAGCAGGTCCCGGCGCCGGGGCGCGCCCGCCCCGGCGGCGGGCATGCCGCGGGCTCAGCAGCCCGACAGGCTGGCCATCAAGTCCGCCGTGCCCACCGCCACATGGCTGTCGCCGGCGGTGAGCAAGGGCCCGTGACGCACGGTCAGGCCGGCTTCCAGGCACAGCGGCAGTGCGCCGGCCATGTCCCAGGTCTTGACCTGCGGCTGCACATGGCCGTCCAGGCGGCCGATGGCGGCCAGCGCCATCGCGGTGGCGGTCGAGCGATAGATCTCCACCACCCAGCCGGCCTCGCGCATCTGGCGGTAGGCGCGCATCACGTCCTCGGCCTGCGGGTGCGAATCGCCGAGCGAGGCCAGCTTCACCTCGCCGAAGCGCGCCTGGCGCTGGCATGGCTCACCGTTGACATGCAGGCCATGGCCGCGCTGCGCGGCCACCATCAGGCCCAGCGCGGGCAGCGCCACCACGCCGGCTTCAGGCTGGCCCTGGGCCACGTAGCCGATGGACACCGCCCACAGCGGCACGCCGCGCAGGAAGTTGGCGGTGCCGTCGATGGGGTCGATGATCCAGCAGCATTCGGCCAGCTCGCCGCCCTGCTCTTCACCGAACACCGCCTCACCGGGAAACGCCAGCGCCAGCTGCTCGCGGATCAGCTGCTCCACCCGCTCGTCGATCTCCGACACGAAGTCCTGCGCCTGCTTGGCGCGGGCGGAAAAGCCGTCGGGCGCCTGGCAGGCCTGCAAGGCCAGCTGGGCGGCGGCGGTGGCGATGCGCTCGAGCGCGGGCAGTCGGGAAGAGGCCGTCATGGCACGGGGCGGTGATGAGCTGGGATGGGGCCGGCATTGTCGGCCAGCCGCCGGCGCCCCCCCTGCCTCCGCGCCGATGCCCGGGCTTGACCTCAAGTGCACTTGAGCTTGTAGGGTGGCGGCTTCTTCACTGGCCAGGCGCCCGATGCCGCACACCTCCACAACCACCCCGTCCGACGAACCCTTGCTGGCCCGCGGCCGGCGCGCCGCCTGTCTGGGCGCGGTGCTGCTGGTCTCGATGCTGGCCTTCGAGGCCATGGCCGTGGCCGCGGTGATGCCGGCCATCGCCGACGATCTGGGCGGCGATGGGCAGTACGCACTGGCCTTCGGCGGCCTGCTGGCCGCTTCGGTGGTGGGCATGGTGCTGGCCGGCTGGATCACCACGCCGGGCGCTGCCACGCAGCGGGCGCGGCCGGCCTGGCTGCGCGGCGCACGCGCGGCCAGCGTGCTGGGCATGGCCGTGTTCGGCGCCGGGCTGCTGCTGGCGGGTATGGCGCCGCAGATGGGCGTGCTGGTGGCCGGCCGCGTGCTGCAGGGCCTGGGCAGCGGGCTCTTGAGCGTGGCCTTGTACGTGGGCATGGGCCAGCTGGTGCCGCCGGCGCTGCACCCGCGGCTGTTTGCCCTGTTCGCGGCGGCCTGGGTGCTGCCCGGCCTAGTCGGCCCCTCGCTGGCGGCGGCGCTGGCCACGCAGTGGGGCTGGCGCGCGGTGTTCGTGGGCGTGGCGCTGCTCGTGCCCGTCACCGCCTGGATGCTGATCCCGGCGCTGGCGCGCCTGCCACAGCCGGCCGCCACGGGCAAGGCCTCGGCCGGGGTGCTGGGCTGGGCGCTGCTGGCGGCGCTCGGGGCCTTCGCACTGCATGCGGCCGGCAGCTTCGACAGCCTGCTGCCCACGCTGGCCCTGCTGGCCGCCGGCCTGGCCCTGGCGCTGTGGGCCGCCGGCCGCCTGCTGCCCGCCGGCAGCCGCGTGGCCGCACGGGGCCTGCCCGCGGTCATCGCCCTGCGCGGCCTGCTGGCCGCGGGCTTCGGCACCGCGGAGGCTTTCGTGCCGCTGTACCTCACCCGCGCCCAGGGCTGGAGCCTGGCGCAGGCCGGGCTGGCGCTGAGCATCGGCGCGGTGGCATGGAGCGCCGGCAGCACGCTGCAGTCGCGCCTGAAGCAGGAGGTGCTGCGCCAGCGGGTGCTGCGTGCGGGCTTTGCGCTGGTGGCGCTGGGCATCGGCATCGTCGCGCTGCCGGCGCTGGCGGGTGCGCCGGCGCCGGTGCTGCTGCTCGGCTGGGCCCTGGCCGGGCTGGGCATCGGCCTGTCGTTCCCGATGCTGTCGGTGCTCACGCTGCGGCTGTCGCCGGCGGCCGAGCAGGGCCGCAATGCCTCGGCGCTGCAGCTGTGCGATGCGCTGTGCAGCAGCGCCGCGCTGGCCGCCGCCGGCCTGGTGTTCAGCCACCTGGGCAGCTCGGTGGCGCAGGGCTTTGCGGGCGTGCGGGTGATCGCCGCGCTGCTGCCGGCGCTCGGCGCGCTGCTCGCCGGGCGGGCCGCGCCCGTGCGTGCGCATGCCGATTGCTCCAAGGCCGTTGTGGCGCGAACATGCGCCACCCCCCAAGGAGACACCCCATGAAGCTTTACCTCGCCCCTGGTGCCTGCAGCCTGGCATCGCACATCGCCTTGCATGAAGCAGGCATCGACTTCGACCGCGTCACCGTCGACCTGCGTGCCAAACGCACCGAAGACGGCCAGGACTTCAGCACCATCAATCCCAAGGGTTATGTGCCCACGCTGGTGCTGGACGACGGCAGCACGCTGACCGAAAACGTCGCGCTGCTGGACTGGATCGCCCAGCGCAGCGGCCAGCAGCTGC
>NZ_CAXFDV010000280.1:0-2621 GCF_964001545.1 uncultured Aquincola sp. | reverse complement strand
TGCGCCCGCCGGCCGATGGCGCGCGCGGCCTCGATGCCGTTGATGCCTGGCATGTGCACGTCCAGGAACACCACCTGCGGCTGCAGTTCCTCGAACATCGCCACCGCCTCGCGGCCGTTGCGGGCCTGGCCCACCAGCTGCAGCTCGGCCCAGGCGCGCGCCAGGTGGCTGGCCAGGTGCTCGCGCAGCAGCGGTTCGTCGTCGGCGATCAGGGCGGTGGGGGTCATGAGGAAGACCGCGAGGGGGCCGGCAGGCGGATCTCGGCGCGCACGCCGTGGGGTGACTCTTCAGTGAGCGACAGGCGGGCGGCATCGCCGTACATGGCCTGCAGCCGGGCGCGCAGGTTCGCCAGGCCGGTGCCCGCGGTGGCGGGCGGTGATGCACCGGCCGGGCGGGACAGGCCCACGCCGCTGTCTTGCACCGTCAGGGCCAGGCCGCCGTCGGGCTGTGCCTGCACGGTCACCCGCAACTCGCCGCCCTCTTCGCTGGGGTCGATGCCGTGGCGCACCGCGTTTTCCACCAGCGTGAGCACCGCCATCGGCGGAAAGCGCAGGCCGTCCAGCCCGGCGTCGGCCTGGAGCTGCCAGCGCAGCCGGTCGGGCATGCGCATCTCCATCAACGACAGGTAGGCGCGCACGCGGGCCAGTTCGTCGCCCAGCGTGGGCTGCGCATCGCGCAGGCCGGGCATGGCGGCGCGCAGGTAGTCGGTCAGCGTCTGCAGCACCGGGCCGGCGCGGGGCGATCCGCTTTCCACCAGCGCCTGCACATTGGCCAGGGTGTTGAACAGGAAGTGCGGCTCCACCTGCGACTGCAGCAGCGCCAGCCGGGCATCGGCGTCCTGGCGCTGCAGGGTTTCCCGCTCCAGCGCCAGCTGCAGCGCCAGGTTGCGGGCCTGCGCATCACGCTCGCGGAACAACGCGCCCAGTGCCAGCACCAGGCCCAGCACCAGCCCGGTGCCGGCGATCCAGCTGAAGCCGGCCACCACGCCCGGGTTGTCGAACAGCGCCATCACGTCGCCGCCGGCGTATAGCAGGTAGATGCAGGCGGTGGCCAGCGGCGCCGCCAACACGATGGCCAGCAGCTGCAGCAGCCAGCGCGGCATCCAGCCCGGCAGCCGGTGCACCGGCAGCCGGCCCGCCGCATGGAAGGCCAGCAGCAGCACCATGGCCAGGAACAGCGTGCGGCCCAGCACCACCGGAAACGGCGGCATGAACAGCGGATTGAGCAGCGCCGCCACCACCACGGCCAGCGCCACCGCCATGGCCACGCTGCGGCCGGTGAGGCTGCCCATCAAGCCCTGCGCCGGCAGCGCGGCGGCGGGCGACGGTGCGGGTGGGCGGGGCGAAGGCAGGGTCATGCCCGCGACGATAGCGCCCTGGCGGCCCGCCGCAGCCCGCGCGTGCCGGCCCATGCGACGAAGCGCGGTTTATCGGCCTTGAATGAAGCGCAGCACCCGCTGCTGGGTGAGCTTGTCGTCGTCGAACGCGCCGTGGGTGGAGGCCGCGCTGGCGCTGCCGGGCGCCAGCACCAGCGTGGTGTGGGGCCAGCTTCTGGCCGGCTCGCGCACGTCGCGCTCCATGCCCAGGATGGGCGTGGGCGAGCCGCCTTCGAACGACTCGCGCACCAGGTACAGCAGCGAACGGCGGTACGGCCCGCAGGTCGGGTCGTCTTCTTCGGCGCGGTCGGTGAGGCTGAACTGCTGGTAGCGCTTGACCTGGCCGCTTTGCAGCAGCGGCAGCAGCCGCTCGGTGAAGGTGTCCAGCCGCACCGCGGGCGCCATGAAGCTCACCGACTCGAAGCCCATGCCCTGCTCGGCCAGACGCTGGATCAGGTAGGTACCGGCAATCGCACCGGCCGAATGGCCGACGAAGTGCATGCGCACGCGCTTGTTGCTCACCGCCTTGGAAAAGTGCTGCCACAGCAGCACCGCGCCGGCCTGCTGGTCGTCGGGCACGCCTTCGCGGTACAGGCCCATCAGGTTGGCGTTTTCCTTCATCTCGCCCCACACGGCGGTGCCGGGCCGCGCCAGCAGGCGTTCCAGCCGCTGGTTCCACCAGCGCTCGAGCCCGCCGCCGATGCGGGGCGCGCCGCCCACGGCCTCGGACAGCATCGCGGTCAGCGTCTCGATGAAGCCGGTTTCCCACATCAGGAAGACCGGGAAGATGCGCTGGTCGTACAGCATCGGAATCCACTGCGCGGCGATGTCGGCGGCGGCCCGTTCACTCACCAGCCCGCCGTGGGCATACAGGCACACGTCGATCACGTCGTCCTGCAGGCCCCAGGCCTGGCGGGCGCGTTCGAGCTGGATGTCGGCGATGGCCCGCACGTCGTCGGGCGTGGTGCGGAAGTCGCCGCTGGTGGACAGCGCGCCGTTGTTGCCCATGTTGATGATGAAGGGCGACAGCTCGCGGTTGCGCAGCACCTCGCTCTGCGCCAGCGCCACCTTGCCGCGGCCATCGGTGCGCAGCGTGGAGGTGCGGGCCAGCTCGCGGTGGTCCTGCGTGACCACGCCCAGCTGCACCACCCAGCAGTCCATCGCGTTCTTCAGCCAGTCGCCATACGTGAGGATGGCGTAGCCGTGCGAGCCCCACTCCGGCCCCCAGGAGTTCTGGATCAGGAAG
>NZ_CAXFDV010000279.1:0-9757 GCF_964001545.1 uncultured Aquincola sp. | reverse complement strand
GCGAAGCGCGGCTGCAGGAAGGGCGCCGGCACCAGGTTGCGCACGCACAGCACCGCGCTGGGCTTGGCCAGCGCGCCGCCGCCCTGGCTGCGGGTGATGTCGAACAGCGAGTGGTCGCCGAAGCTCTCCAGCAGCCTGGCGAAGTGCGTGGCGTCGAAGAAGAAGTTCAGCAGCTCGCTGGCGATGCCTTCGGGCTGCTCGGCCAGTTGTTCGGCGATGGCGGCAATCGCCTGCTGCAGCGCGGTGGCCAGCTCGTCGGGCACCTGGGCCAGGGTCTGGTAGTCGGCCGGCTGGGCGGCGGCCAGTGCGGCCCAGGTCTTGTGCAGCTTGTTCAACGCCCGCTTGGGCAGTCCGGTGGCTTCGCGCCGCACGGCTTGCAGCCGGGCCTGGTCCAGCTCGGCGGTGTACATGGCGCGGGCGCGGTCCACCAGGTTGTGCGCTTCGTCCACCAGCAGGCCCACGCGCCAGCCCTGCTGCAGCGCCAGCGCATGCAGCAGCGCACTGCCGTCGAAGTAATGGTTGTAGTCGGCCACCACCACGTCGGCCCAGCGCGCCAGCTCCTGCGCCAGGTAGTAGGGGCACACCGCATGCGCGGCGGCCAGCTCGCGCAGCGCCTCGCGCGGCAGCGGGCCGGCGGCCTGCACCGCGGCGGCGCGGGCGGCGGGCAGCCGGTCGTAAAAGCCGCGGGCCAGCGGGCAGCTGTCGCCATGGCAGGCCTTGTCGGGGTGCTCGCAGGCCTTGTCACGGGCGGTGATCTCGATCACCCGCAACGGCGCCGCGCCTTCGGCCTGCGCCAGCAGCTGCAAGGCATCGAGCGCCAGCTGCCGGCCCGAGCCCTTGGCGGTGAGGAAAAACAGCTTGTCCAGCCGCTGGCCGGGCGCCGCCTTGAGCAGCGGAAACAGCGTGCCCATGGTCTTGCCGATGCCGGTGGGCGCCTGCGCCAGCAGGCAGCGGCCGCGCACCGCGGCGCGGTACACGTTTTCGGCCAGCATGCGCTGGCCGCGGCGGAAGCTGCCATGCGGAAAGGCCAGCGCCTGCAGCGCGCCATCGCGGGCCGCGCGGTGGGCCTGCTCCTGCGCCGCCCAGTCGGCAAAGCGCTGCACCTGCAAGGCCATGAAGGCGGCCAGCGCCTCGGCCGTGTGCACTTCCACCAGCGGCGTTTCGGTCTGCTTGTCGACGTGGAAGTACACCAGCGCCAGCTCGATCTGCGCCAGGCCCTGCTGGCGGCACAGCAGCGCGCCATACACCTTGAGCTGCGCCCAGTGCAGCGCGCGGTGGTTGGCAGGAATGGCGTCGAACTCGCCGCGGTAGGTCTTGACCTCCTCCAGCCGGCCGCGGGCGGCATCGAAGCCGTCGGCACGGCCGCGCAGCAGCAGGCCGCCCAGCTCGGCCGACAGGCTCAGCTCGGCCTGCCAGCCGGCGCCGCGGCGCGCGGCCACGGTGGCATGGCCTTCAATGCCTTCCTGCGCGGTGGGCGAAGGGGTGAAGCGCAGGTCGAGGTCGCCTTCCTTGGCGGTGAACTCGCACATCGCGCGCACGGCGATGGGGTAGGGCGCGGCGGCAGCGTCCGGGGCAGCGTCGGTGGGAGACATCGGGGACGCCATGGCGCCGATGTTAGGCGCCGTCGTCCGGGCCGCGCCGCACCACGCCCAGCTTCAGGCCCAGCATGCCCAGCAGCCGGTTCATCGTCTGCACCGTGCCTTCGCTGCGTTCCTGCTCGATGTCCTGCACGGTGCGGTAGGCCACACCGGACAGCTGGGCCACTTCGGCGGTGGTCAGGCGCATGGTTTTTTTCAGGTGGCGCACGGCCTGGGCCAGCGTCCATTCAGGGTGGGCCAGCACGTCGTCGATGGCCTGCTGGCGCAAGGCCAGCTGGTCGGCCAGCGGCAGGGCGTTGTAGCGCTTGTCCATCGGGTTCAGGCCAGTCGGGTCAGGCTGTCGGCCTGCGCCAGCAGGGCGGGGCGCAGCAGTTGCAGCAGGGCGGGTTCCAGTCCCAGCGTCTCGCCGTCGTCGGCGATCTGGCGCAGCGGTGCTTCCATCGCGCGCAGGCCGTGCATCAGGGCGTCGCGGTTGATGCGGGGCGGTGGCGCTGCGCGTCGGCGGCGGCCGGCCGCCGGGGGCGCCGCGAGCGCACACACCTGGTCGATCACATGGCCCCAGTCGGGCCGGCCATCGTCGTTGCCTTCCCAGCGGATGCGGCGGGCGATGCCGTCGGGGTGCAGCAGCATGGGCGCGAAGTCGTACAGCGGCGTCAAGGTCACGTGGCCCGCAAAGTCGCGCTGCACCGCGGTGTTGCGGGCATGGTTGTCCTTGTTGCCCAGGGCCAGATTGGCCACGTCGCGCTTCAGGTATTCGATGAGTTCGGTTTGCGCATCGGTGCAGTGGCGCAGCAGCGCGGCGCACACCTGGTCGTGGCTGGGCACCGCGTCAAAGCCCGGCAGGCCGGTGAGGGTGGCGATGCTTTCCTGCGCCAGCCGCAGCACGCCGCCAGCTTGCACGCAGCGGTCGAAGCGGGGGATGAACAGTGCCCGCTGCTGCAGCACCAGCGGTGCATGCACCCGCAGGCCCAGCATCCGGGCCAGCGCCATGTAGGGCGCTTCATGCCGCAGGATGCTGGCCAGCTGCGCATCGGTGCCGCGGCCGAACTTGACGATGTAGTGCTGCCGCGCGCGCTCGTCGGGCAGGCTGTGGTCGAGGTACAGCAGGCCGTCTTCTGCACGCGTCAGCAGCACCTTGGGCCATTCGCCCTGCACGCCCGAAGAGCCCGCCACGAAAAGGCCGTGCGAAGCCAGGTACTCCGAGAACTCATGGCCGCGTTCGGCCACCTGCGCATCGGTGAAGCCCAGCGTGGGCCCCGGCTGTTGGGCCAGCCACGCGGCCGCCTCTTTGACCCGCAGGTGGCCGATGGGATGGCCGGCGCCCACCTGCAGCAGCCGCCAGTCGGCCGCCACGCCGGCGGTGGCCGGCAGGCCGATGCGGCGCAGCAGCTCCTGCCGGCCGAAGCCCTGGGGCAGCATGTCGATGAGGAACACCGGCCAGTGCGGCGCCTGCAGCGGCTCCAGCCCCACCGGCCAGCGGGCGCAGGCCGCATGGGCATCGGCCGCGCCAGTGTGCGCAAAGGCCCAATCGACCGCATAACCGCTGTAGCTGCGGGCGCGCCAGCCTTCGGCCTCGGCGCCTTGCAGGCTGATCTGCGCGACGTCGTGCCAGGCGCCGTCGGCATGCAGTTGCAAGGTGCAGCTCGTGCTCATAAGCACGAAATTCTATAAGAACAAGGGCCGATAGTGGTGGTATTAGTGTTGGATTTTCGTGCAGATGCGGCTCAGCGCAGCGGCAGCGACACCACCACCCGCGCCCCGCGCGGCTGCACACCTTCCATCCACACCTGGCCGCCCTGGCGTTCCACGATTTCCTTGACGATGGACAGGCCCAGGCCGCAGCCCTCGCCGTCTTCCACCACGCGCATGAAGCGCTCGAACACCCGCTCGCGGGCTTCGGGCGGCACGCCGGGGCCGTTGTCTTCCACTTCCAGCCGGGCACGGTCGCCGCGCTGCTGCACCCGCACCGTCACCTCGGCGCCGCGGCCGGCGTAGCGGATGGCGTTGTCGATCAGGTTGAGCACCGCTTCGCGCAGCAGCAGCGCATTGGCATGCACGCGCAGCGGCGGCGCGCCTTCGCCGGTGTCCACGCCCAGGTCCACGCCCGCCCGCAGCGCACGCGGCACCTGCTCGGCCACCAGCTCCTGCGCAAAGCGGCGCAGGTCCAGCTCGGTGCGGTCCTGCGCGATGCTGGCTTCCGGCTCTGCCCGGGCCAGCGTGAGCAGCTGGTTCACCAGGTGGGCGCTGCGGGTGGCGCTGGCATGCACCCGCTGCAGCCGGGCGCGCATCTCGGGGTCGGTGGCGCTTTGCAGGGCCAGCTCGGTCTGGCCCTTGAGGCCCGCCAGCGGCGTGCGCAGCTGGTGGGCCGCGTCGGCGGTGAAGCGCTTTTGCACCGCCACGCTGGCCCGCACCTCGGCCAGCAGCTGGTTGAGCGCGCCGGCCAGCGCATGCAGCTCCAGCGGCGCTTCCTGCAGCCGGATGGGCGCCAGGTCGTTGGGCGCGCGGCCTTCCACCTCGCGGCGCAGCCGGGTCAGCGGCGCCAGGCCGGCGCGGATGCCGGCCCAGACGATCATGGTCATCAGCGCGATCAGGCTGGACAGCGGCAGCAGCGTGTCGAACAGGATGTTGCGCGCCAGGTCTTCGCGGTTGGCGCTGCTGCGGGCCACCTGCACCAGCATGGTCTGCGGCGGCGCGTCGATGCCGCCGTAGCTGAGGTACAGCGCCGCCACCCGCACCCGCACCTCGGGCGCATAGGGCGCGTTGCTGGTGTGCATGGTGCCGTCGTAGAAGGTGGGCGTGTCCAGCGGCGGGTGGGCCACCGGGGGCGGCGGCGGCACCTTGTTGTTGCCAAGGATGAACTGGCCGGGCGGCGTGCTCACCGTGTACATCAGCTTGTCGGTGGGGTCGGCTTCCAGCACGTCTTGTGCAGCGCGCGGAAAGTCGATCAGCAACCCGTTGTCCAGCGGCTTGAGCTGGCGGGCCAGCGCCCGCGTGGCCTGCAGCAGGCTGGCGTCCACCGCGCGGTTGGCATAGCCCGCAGCCAGCCGGTAGGTGGCGGCGCCGCCGGCCAGCCACAGCACCAGCTGGGGCAGCACCAGCCACAGCAGCAACTGCCGGCTCAGGGAACGTTGGCTGAACATGCGGGGCGGTTCAGCGCGATTCGGCTTCCAGCAGGTAGCCCAGGCCGCGGATGGTGCGGATGGTCAGGCCCGAGCCCTCGAACTTGCGGCGCAGGCGGTGGATGTACACCTCGGTGGAGTTGCCGCTGCCGGTCGCCTCGCCGCCTTCGTTGCCCCAGGCCTGGGCGATCTGCTCCTTGGTCACCACCTTGTCGCGGTGGGTCACCAGCAGGTCCAGCAGCGTCCATTCGCGCGGGCTCAACTCCAGCGCCTGGCCGTCGATGCTGGCGCGGCGCGCTTCGCGCGACAGGCTCAGCCGGCCCATCTCCACCTCGGCCGCCGCAGCCGCCGGCTGGGTGCGGCGCAGCAGCGCGCGCAGCCGTGCTTCCAGCTCGGGGAAGTCGAAGGGCTTGGTGATGTAGTCGTCGGCGCCGGCATTGAGGCCCGCCACGCGGCTGTCCAGCCCGTCCATCGCGGTGAGCACCACCACCGGCAGCGTCGGCTTGGCGGCGCGCACGTGCTTGAGCACGGTCAGCCCGTCCATCATCGGCAGGCCCAGGTCCAGGATGGCCAGGTCGAAGGGCTGCTTGAGCAGCAGGTACTCGGCCACCGGGCCATTGGGTGCGTGCTGCACCTGAAAGCCGGCGCGCTCCAGTTGCGCCACCAGCGCATCGGCCAGCAGGGCGTCGTCTTCGGCAAGCAGCAGGTTCATGGTCGGGAGCTTAACGCGGTGTTAAGCCGGCGCCCATGGGGTGCTGCCCGGATGCGGCCGTGGTGGCGCCGCGGAGCTACAGAGGATCGGCCCGTCGTTAATCTGTCGTTAAGGGTTCACCCGGATGGAGGCCTCTCCGGCTGAACGTTAATCTTTCATTCATCCAAAGTTCAGCTTTGGATCCTCCGATCCGTGCGCGGCTCGGCCCATCCGCAACAACCACCACACGCCATGAGACAAGATCGTTCCGCTACCGCTCCCCGTTTTGCCCGCCGCCTGCTGGCGCTGGCCGCCACCGTCACGCTGGCCACCGCCGCCCAGGCCGGCGAGCTGGAAGTGCTGCACTACTGGACCAGCGGCGGCGAGGCCAAGGCCGCTTCGGCCCTGAAGGCCACGATGCAGCAGAAGGGCCACACCTGGAAGGACTTCGCGGTGGCCGGCGGCGGTGGCGACGCGGCGATGACGGTGCTGAAGTCGCGCGTGGTCTCGGGCAACGCCCCGGCCGCGGCACAGATCAAGGGCCCCTCCATCCAGGAATGGGCGCGTGAAGGCGTGCTGGCCAACATCGACGACGTGGCCAAGGCCGAGAACTGGGACAGCCTGCTGCCCAAGGCCGTGTCCGACGTGATGAAGTACAAGGGCAACTACGTGGCCGTGCCGGTGAACGTGCACCGCGTGAATTGGCTGTGGGCCAACCCGGAGGCGCTGAAGAAGGCCAACGCCAAGATGCCCACCAACTGGGACGAGTTCTTCACCACCGCCGAGGCGCTGAAGAAGGCCGGCATCATCCCCGTGGCCCACGGTGGCCAGGCCTGGCAGGACTTCACCACGTTCGAGAGCGTGGCCCTGGGCGTGGGCGGTGCCGACTTCTACAAGAAGGCCTTCGTGCAGCTGGACGCCGCCACGCTGAACGGCGCCACGATGGAGAAGGTGCTGACCACCTTCAAGAAGATCAAGGACTACACCGACAAGAACGCCAACGGCCGCGACTGGAACCTGGCCACCGCCATGGTCATCAAGGGCGAAGCCGGCATGCAGCTGATGGGCGACTGGGCCAAGGGCGAGTTCGTGGCCGCCGGCAAGGTGCCGGGCAAGGACTTCCTGTGCGCCGCCGCCCCGGGCACCGCCAACGCCTACACCTTCAACATCGACTCGTTCGCGATGTTCAAGGTCAAGGGTGACACCAAGGCCCAGAAGGACCTGGCCGCGGCCATCATGTCGCCCGACTTCCAGGAGCAGTTCAGCCTGAACAAGGGCTCGATCCCGGTGCGCCTGAACATGGACATGTCCAAGTTCGACGACTGCGCCAAGCTGTCCAGCAAGGACTTCGTCGAGACCGCCAAGACGGGCGCGCTGGTGCCCTCCATCGCCCACGGCATGGCCGTGCCACCCGCCGTCGAAGGCGCGATGAAGGACGTGGTCAGCCAGTTCTGGAACAGCGACCGCATGACCGCCAAGGACGCGATGGCCAAGCTGGCCTCGGCCGCCAAGACCAAGTAAGCGCAGCGCACGCACCGCCCCTTCCCGGGAACTTCCATGTCCGCACCTTCCCAGCTGCGCACGCCGTGGCTGCCACGGCTCGTCGTGGCGCCGAGCTTCCTGCTCGGTTTCCTGTTCATCTATGGGCTCATCGCGTGGAACGGCTACCTGTCGGTGTCCGAATCGCGCCTGCTGCCCAACTATGAGTTCGCCGGCCTCGACCAGTACCGGGCCCTGTTCGACAGCGAGCGTTTCCACGTCGCGCTGACCAACATGGCCATCTTCGGCGTGCTGTTCGTCGGCGGCGCGATGGCGCTGGGGTTGCTGCTGGCCATCCTGCTGGACCAGAAGGTGCGGGCCGAGGGTGCCTTGCGCACCATCTACCTGTACCCGATGGCGATCTCGTTCATCGTCACCGGCACGGCCTGGAAGTGGATGCTCAACCCGGGCCTGGGGCTGGAGAGCGTGGTGCGGCAATGGGGCTTCACCAGCTTCACCTTCGACTGGCTGGTGAACCCCGACAAGGCGATCTACTGCGTGGCCATCGCCGGCATCTGGCAGAGCGCCGGCTTCGTGATGGCGCTGTTCCTGGCGGGCTTGCGCGGCATCGACGACAGCATCATCAAGGCCGCCCAGGTGGACGGCGCCAGCCTGCCGCGCATCTACTGGCGCATCGTGGTGCCCAGCCTGCGGCCGGTGTTCTTCAGCACGTTGATGGTGGTCAGCCACCTGGCCATCAAGAGCTTCGACCTGGTGATGGCGCTGACCGCCGGTGGCCCGGGTTATGCCACCGACCTGCCCGCCACCTTCATGTATGCGATGGCGTTTACCCGCGGCCAGATCGGCCTGGGCGCCGCCAGCGCCACCGTGATGCTGGCCACCGTGGCCGCCATCGTGGTGCCTTACCTCTACAGCGAACTCCGGAGGCCGAAATGAGGGCCGCTCACGTCCACCGCCTGATCCTGTGGAGCCTGCTCATCCTGTTTGCGCTGTACTTCCTCACGCCGATGTACGTGATGGTGAGCACCTCGCTGAAGGACATGGAGCAGGTGCGCAACGGCAGCCTGCTGTCGCTGCCCACCAGCCCCTCCACCGAAGCCTGGGCCAAGGCCTGGAGCGGCGCCTGCACCGGCACCGACTGCAATGGCCTTAAGCCCTTCTTCCTGAACTCGCTGCTGCTGGTCATTCCGGCGGTGCTGGTGTCCAGCGCCATCGGCGCCATCAACGGCTACGTGCTGGCCAAGTGGCGTTTTCCGGGCAGCGAAACGATGTTCGCCTTCCTCCTCTTCGGCGTGTTCATGCCGATGCAGGTGGTGCTGCTGCCGATGAGCCAGGTGCTGGGCTGGCTGGGCATTGCCAGCAGCCTGTGGGGCCTGATCCTCATCCACGTGTTGGCCGGCATTCCGTCCACCACGCTGTTCTTCCGCAACTACTACGTCGGCCTGCCTGACGAACTGGTCAAGGCGGCCATGCTGGACGGCGCCTCGTTCTGGCAGATCTTCTTCCGCATCGTGCTGCCGCTGTCCACGCCGATCGTGGTGGTGACGCTGATCTGGCAGTTCACCAACATCTGGAACGACTTCCTGTACGGCGTGGTGTTCTCGGGTGCCGACAGCAAGCCGGTGACCGTGGGCCTGAACAACCTGGCCAACACCAGCAGCACGGTCAAGGAATACAACGTCGACATGGCCGCCGCGCTGATCGCGGCACTGCCCACGCTGTTTGTGTACGTGGTGGCGGGCAAGTACTTCGTGCGCGGCCTGACGGCCGGCGCAGTGAAAGGTTGATATGGGTGCGCTTTCGATCCGCCAGGTCCGCAAGACCTTCAACAACACGGTCCACATCCTCAAGGGCATCGACATCGAGATCGATCCCGGCGAGTTCCTGATCCTGGTCGGCCCTTCGGGCTGCGGCAAGAGCACGCTGCTGAGCATGATCGCCGGCCTGGACACGCCCACCTCGGGCAGCATCCACATCGGCGAGCGCGACGTCACCTACCTGCCCAGCAAGGACCGCGACATCGCGATGGTGTTCCAGAGCTACGCGCTCTACCCGAACATGAACGTGGCGCAGAACATCGCCTTCGGCCTGGAGATCCGCAAGGTGCCCAAGGCCCAGCGCGAAGAGACGGTGCAGCGCGTGGCCAAGATGCTGCAGCTGGGCCATCTGCTGGACCGCAAGCCGGGCCAGCTGTCGGGCGGCCAGCGGCAGCGCGTGGCCATGGGCCGGGCGCTGGCCCGCGACCCCAAGCTGTTCCTGTTCGACGAGCCGCTGTCCAACCTGGACGCCAAGCTGCGCGTGGAAATGCGCGCCGAGATCAAGCTGCTGCACCAGCGCACCCGCACCACCACCGTGTACGTGACGCACGACCAGGTGGAGGCGATGACGCTGGGCGACCGCATCGCGGTGATGAAGGACGGCGTGGTGCAGCAGTTCGGCACGCCCGAGGACATCTACGAACGGCCGGCCACGCGCTTCGTGGCCGAGTTCATCGGCTCACCGGCGATGAACATGGTGCAGGCCCGCCAGGGCGGCGCGGGCGATGCGGGCGTGGTGGCCCAGGGCGTGACCCTGGCCACGCATGAAGGCCAGCGCGCGGGGCTGGCCCAGGCCGGCAGCGAGCTGATCTACGGCCTGCGGCCCGAGAACATCTCGCTGGCCGACAGCGGCCTGCCCGGCACGCTGTCGCTGATAGAGCCCACCGGCCCCGAGACCTACGCCACGGTGGACACCCAGGCCGGCCCGCTGACGATCCGCGTGCCCGGCAACCTGCGCGCACGCGTGGGCGATGCGGTGCACCTGCGCTGGGATGCGGCGCATGCGCATCTGTTTGATGCGAAGACGGAGCT
>NZ_CAXFDV010000278.1:0-9919 GCF_964001545.1 uncultured Aquincola sp. | reverse complement strand
GGTGATCGCCCCCGCGGCGACCGGCCCGACCGTGCGCCGGGTGAGCGCCCGCGCTTCGACCGGCCCCGTGACGACCGCGGCCCCGGCGCACGCGGCGGCTTCGAGCGTCCGCGTGAAGACCGCGGCCCCTACGACCGCCCGCACGGCGACCGCCCCCGCCCCGACCGCGGTGGCGAGCGCAGCTTCGACCGCCCGCGTGGCGAAGGCTGGCCCGGTGAACGTGGCGGGGAGCGTGGCGGCGACCGCCCGGCCCGCGGCGGCGCGCCCTTCCGCCCGCAGGGCGCCGACCGGCGTCCGCCGCCGGACCGCTCGCCGTTCGACCGCCCGCCGCGCCCTGAGCGCGACCACCGGCCCGACCGCCCCGCCCCGCTGCCACCGGCCAGCTTCCGTGCGCCCGAAGGCGGCGAGCGCCCGCGCCGCAGCGGCCCCGAGGCCAGCTCGCCGCGCGCCGCCGAAGGCGAGCGCCTGTCCAAGCGGCTGACCGCGATGGGCGTGGCCTCGCGCCGCGAGGCCGATGACTGGATCGACGCCGGCTGGGTGCGTGTGGACGGCAAGATGGCCGTGCTGGGCCAGCGTGTGCGCGCCGATGCCCGCATCGAGATCGACCCCGCCGCCCACAAGCAGCAGGCCCAGCGCATGACGGTGCTGCTGCACAAGCCGGTGGGCTACGTCAGCGGCCAGGCCGAAGACGGCTATGAGCCCGCGGTGGTGCTGGTCAAGCCCGAAAACCGCTGGGGCGAAGACACCTCCGGCATCAACTTCCACCCGGGCCACCTGCGCAGCCTGGTGCCCGCCGGCCGGCTGGACATCGACTCCACCGGCCTGCTGGTGCTGACGCAGGACGGCCGCGTGGCCAAGCAGCTGATCGGCGAAGACGCCAACATCGAGAAGGAATACCTGGTGCGGGTGGAGTACGTCGGCAGCGCGCCCGACGGCCGCCTGCCCGAGGCCGACCTCGAGAAGCTGCGCCACGGGCTGTGGCTGGACGAGGTGAAGCTGCAGCCCGCCAAGGTGAGCTGGCAGAACGAAGACCAGCTGCGCGTGGTGCTGCGCGAAGGCCGCAAGCGCCAGATCCGCCGCATGTGCGAAGCCGTCGGCCTGAAGGTGGTGGGCCTGAAGCGCGTGCGCATCGGCAGCGTGGTGCTGGGTCAGCTGCCGCCGGGCCAGTGGCGCTACCTGCGCCGCGACGAGCGCTTCTGAGCACCACCGCGCCGCGAGGATGAGCGACACCCCCGTGCGCCCCGCCGCGCCCGCACGCGCCGCGCGGCTGGCCCCTGCCACCGCCGCCACGCTGCTGGCGCTGCTGCTGGGCCTGCAGCCGCTGAGCACCGACCTCTATCTGCCCGCGCTGCCAGCCCTGGCCCGCGGGCTGGGCGCAGGCATGCCGGCGGTGCAGCTGACCATGTCGGCGCTGATCCTGGCCTTTGGGCTGGCGCAGCTGGTATGGGGCCCGGTGGCCGACCGTTATGGCCGCAAGCCGGTGCTGCGGTTGGCGCTGGCGCTGTTTGCGCTGGCCAGCCTGGGCGCCACGCTGGCGTCCAGCATCGGCGTGCTGACGCTGTGGCGCGCCGCCCAGGGCGCCTGCCTGGCGGCCGCCGTGGTGTGCGCCCGCGCGATGGTGCGGGACCTGTATGAGCCGGCCGAAGGCGCCCGCGTGATGTCGCTGGCGATGAGCGGCCTGGGCTTGATCGCCCTCAGCGCCCCGATGCTGGGCGGGCTGCTCACAAGCAGCTTCGGCTGGCGCAGCACGCTGCTGGCGGTCACGCTGGTGGTCAGCGGCGTGCTGATGTTCGTCTGGCGGGTGCTGCCCGAGACGGCACGCAGCCTCAACCCGCAGGCGCTGCATGCCGGCACGCTGGCCCGCACCGCGCGCCAGGTGGCGTCGGACCCCACCTTCTTCTCCTGGGCCTCGCTCACCGCCTGCACCTACGGCGGGCTGTTCCTGGTGCTGGCGTCGTCGTCCTTCATCTACATCGAGGTGCTGGGCCTGAGCGCCGCGCAGTACGGCATGGCGCTGGGCGCGGGCTCTACCGCCTACGTGGCCGGCACCTTCGCCTGCCGGCGGCTGCTGCTGCGCCATGGCCTGACCGGCGCGGTGCAGCGCGGCGCCTTCTTCAGCCTGGCCGGCGGGCTGGGCATGGCCGCGTTGGCCGCCAGCGGCGTGCATGCGGTGGCGGCGGTGCTGGTGCCGCAGTGCCTGTATGCCTTCGGCCACGGCATCCACCAGCCTTGTGGCCAGACGGGCGCGGTCAGCCCCTTCCCGCAGGCAGCGGGCGTGGCTGCCGCGCTGGCCGGCTTCGCGCTGGCGCTGGTGGCCTTCTGCGTCGGCCTGTGGCTGGGCCAGGCGCTGGACGGGACGGTGCGGCCGATGGCGTATGGCCTGGCCTTCTGGTCGGTGCTCGTGGCGGGCGTGGCCTGGACCCTGGTGCCCCGGCACGGCGCCTTGCGCGCTGCATGACCGCGCCCCACTGGATCGGCCTGGCAGGGCCGACGGCTTCGGGCAAGACGGCCGTGGCGCTGGCGCTGGCGGCTGAAATGCCGGTCGAGATCATCAGCGTCGACAGCGCGCTGGTGTACCGCGGCATGGACATCGGCACCGCCAAGCCCAGTGCGGCCGAGCGCGCCGCGGTGCCGCATCACCTGATCGACCTGATCGACCCGCTGGAGGCCTACTCGGCCGCGCAGTTCGTGGCCGATGCGCGGCGCCTGATCGGCGAGATCCGCGGCCGTGGCCGCTGGCCGCTCCTGGTGGGCGGCACCATGCTGTACTTCAAGGCGCTGATCGAGGGTCTGGACACCCTGCCCGCTGCCGACCCCGCGCTGCGCGCGGCGCTGGACGCCGAAGCCGCCGAACGCGGCTGGCCCGCGATGCATGCCGAGCTGGCCCGGGTGGACCCCGTCACCGCCGCCCGCCTGCCGCCCGGCGACAGCCAGCGCATCCAGCGGGCGCTGGAGGTGTTCCGCGCCAGCGGCCGCCCGCTGTCCAGCTGGCACCAGGCCGGCCAGCGGCAGGGGGCCGACGATGGCCTGCTCATCAGCCTGGAGCCCGACGACCGCGCCTGGCTGCACGCCCGCATCGCCCAGCGCTTCGACGCCATGCTGGCCGCCGGTCTGGTGGCCGAAGTACAGGCGCTGCGCGCACGCGGCGACCTGCACCTGGGCCTGCCTTCGATGCGCTGCGTGGGCTACCGCCAGGCCTGGGAATGCCTGGACGAAGGCCGGCTGGCACCGCTGCGTGAGCGCGGCATTGCCGCCACCCGCCAACTGGCCAAGCGCCAGCTCACCTGGCTGCGCAGCATGCCGCAGCGCCAGCGCGTTGCGGCCGAAGCGCCGGATGCGGCACGCCAGGTGCTGCACCTCGTCGGCCGGCTGGGTGCCGCGCCTGTCTAGACAACTTCCGCCCATGCTGCAACTCACCGATCTGGCCAAGTTTTACGGCGACACGCCGGTGTTCAGCCAGGTGACGCTGAGCGTCGCCCCCGGCGAGATGGTGGCGGTGCTGGGGGACTCCGGCGTCGGCAAGAGCACACTGCTGAATTGCATCGCGGGCCTGGACACGCCCAGCCGCGGCCAGGTGACGCTGGACGGTACCGACATCACCCGCCTGCCCGAGCCTGAACAAGCGCGCTGGCGGCGCGCGCGGCTGGGCTTCGTGTTCCAGGCCTTTCATGTGCTGCCGCACCTGAGCGTGGCCGACAACGTGGCCCTGCCCTTGCTGCTGCAGGGCCGGCAAGACCCGGCACGCGTGGCGCAGATGCTGGCCGACGTGGGCCTGGAAGGTCTGGGCGAGCGCGCACCGCGCACGCTCTCGGGCGGCCAGCTGCAGCGGGTGGCGATTGCCCGCGCGCTGGTGCACCGGCCGGCGCTGGTGCTGGCCGACGAGCCCACCGGCAACCTCGACCCCGACACCGCCGAGCGGGTGATGGACCTGCTGGCCGCCCAGGTGCATGCCCAGGGCTCGGCCTGCGTGCTGGTCACCCACTCGGCCACCGCCGCCGCCCGCGCCGACCGCCGCTTGCGGCTCACGCGCCAGGGCATCGAACCGACTGCGGAAGGCCGCGCCTGATGCGCCACGCCCTGCAGTGGCTGCGCCAGCTCAGCCTGCCCGAATGGCGGGCCCACCCCTGGCGCCATGCGGTGGCGCTGCTGGCGGTGGCGCTGGGCGTGGCGCTGGCGTTTTCGGTGCACCTGATCAACGGCTCGGCGCTGTCGGAGTTTTCGTCGGCGGTGCGGGCCGCCAATGGCGAACCCGACCTGACGCTGCGCTGCGCGGTGCGCGAAGGTTGCGAAGACAGCCTGCTGGACACCGTGGCCGCCGCCGACGGCGTGGCCCTGGCCACGCCGATGGTGGAGGTGGACACCTATGCGCTGCCGGACAGCCGGGCCGCCAAGCCGGCACAGGCCGCGCCCAGCGCCGGCCCAGGCGCCGCGCCGGGACCCGGCCGGGTGGCGCTGCAGGTGCTGGGCGTGGATGCGCTGCAGATCGCTGCGGTGGCCCCGGCCCTGCTGCCGCGCCCGGCCGACGGCCAGCCGCGCACCGCCTTCCTCGACCCTGACCGGCTCTTCCTCAACATCGCTGCGCAGCAGCGGCTGGGCGTGCAGCCCGGTGACGCGCTGCGGCTGCAGCGCGGGCTGGACACCTTCACCTTGCAGGTGGCCGGCAGCGTGGCGGCCGGCGGCGGGCCGCTGGCGGTGATCGACATCGCGGGCGCGCAGCAGCACTTCGGCCAGCTGGGGCGTCTGAGCCGCATCGACCTGCGGCTGGCCGCCGGCACCAGCGCCGCCCAGTGGCTGCAGCGCACGCCGCTGCCGCCGGGCCTGAAGGCCGCCGCCGCCGACGACGCGGCGCAGAAGGTGTCCAGCCTGTCGCGGGCCTACCGCGTGAACCTGACGGTGCTGGCGCTGGTCGCCCTCTTCGTCGGCGGTTTCCTGGTGTTTTCGGTGCTGGCGCTGTCGGTGGCGCAGCGCACGCCGGTGTTCGCGCTGCTGGGTGTGCTGGGCCTGGGCGCCACCGAGCGGCGGCGCCTGGTGCTGCTGGAGTGCCTGGTGGTGGGTGTGGCCGGCAGCCTGGCCGGGCTGCTGCTGGGCACCGGCATGGCGCAGCTGGCGTTGCGCTGGCTGGCCGGCGACCTGGGCGGCGGTTACTTTCCGGGCGTGGCGCCGGCGCTGGTGTTCTCGTGGCCGGCGGCCGCGGCCTTCGGCGCGCTGGGCGTGGGGGCGGCGCTGGCCGGCGGCTGGGTGCCGGCAAGGCAGGCCGCGGCGCTGGCGCCCGCGCAGGCGCTCAAGGGCCTGGGCGGCACCGCGGGCCCGGCGCCTTCGCGATGGCGGCCGGTGCTGCTGCTGGCCGCGGGCGGCCTGCTGGCGCTGCTGCCGCCCATCGGCGGGCTGCCGCTGGCGGCTTATGCCTCGGTGGCGGCGCTGCTGCTGGGCGGCATCGCCTGCGTGCCACTGGCGGTGGATGCGCTGCTGGCGCTGCTGCATCCGCGCCGCTCGCCCCTGCTGCTCTTGGCGGTGGAACGGGCCCGCCATGAAAGCGCCGCCGCCACGGTGGCGGTGGCCGGCGTGGTGGCCAGCCTCAGCCTGGCGGTAGCGCTGACGGTGATGGTGAGCAGCTTCCGCCAGGGCGTCTCGCAATGGCTGGACAGCGTGCTGCCGGCCGACCTGTATGCCCGCACCGCCACCAGCAGCGCGGCAGCCGACCAGGCCTTCCTGCCGCCCGACTTCGTGCAGGCCGCGGCCGCGGTGCCCGGCGTGGCGCGGGTGCAGGGGCTGCGTGTGCGCAGCATCAGCCTGGCGGCCGACCAGCCCGCGGTCAGCCTCATCGCCCGCCCGCTGGACCAGCCGGCGCGCCAGTTGCCGATGGTGGAGCCGCCACGCCCGCCGGTGGCCGGCGAGATCGGCGCCTATGTCAGCGAGGCCATGGTCACGCTGTACGGCGCCCAGCCGGGCAGCCTGCTGCAACTGCCGCTGGGCCCCGGCGCCGGCACCCCGGTGCGGGTGCTGGGCGTATGGCGCGACTATGCACGGCAGTTCGGCGCGGTGGCCCTCGACCAGGCCGACTACCGGCGCATCACCGGCGACACCCGCGTCAACGACCTGGCGCTGTGGCTGGCGCCCGAAGCAGCCGTCGACACCGTGCAGGCCGCGCTGCGCCAGCTGGCGCCCGACCCGGCGCTGATCGAATTCGCGGTGCCGGCGCAGATCCGCGCGATGTCGCTGGCCATCTTCGACCGCAGCTTTGCGGTCACGCGTTACCTGCAGGCGCTGGCCATCGGCATCGGCCTTTTCGGCATCGCGGCCAGCTTCTCGGCCCAGGTGCTGGCGCGGCGGCGCGAATTCGGCCTGCTCGCCCACCTGGGCTTCACCCGCCGGCAGATCATCGGCGTGGTGGCCGGCGAAGGCGCGGCCTGGACCGCCGGCGGCGCGCTGGTGGGCCTGGGGCTGGGCCTGCTGGTGTCGGTGGTGCTGGTGCAGGTGGTCAACCCGCAGAGCTTCCACTGGACCATGGACATGGTGCTGCCCGGCGGCCGCCTGGCCGCCCTGTGCGCGGCGGTGATGGTGGCCGGCAGCCTGACCGCGGCGGTGAGCGCCCGCGCCGCCGCCTCGGGCGATGCGGTGCTGGCCGTGAAGGAGGACTGGTGATGAACGAGCGCCGCCTGCTGCTGCGCTGGTGCGCGCTGGCCGGGTTGCCGGCCCTGCCCCTGCAGGCTGCGCTGGCGGCCGTACCGCGCCCCGACACGCCCGACAGCCCGCCCCGCACCGTGCTGGCGCCGCGCCCGCTGCGCTTTCCGCAGGACCACGGCGCCCACCCGGAGAGCCGTACCGAGTGGTGGTACGCCACCGGCTGGCTGCGCCCGCAAGCCAGCGCCGCGGGCGACAAGCCCGATGACCTGGTGGGCTTCCAGCTCACCTTCTTCCGCTCACGCACCGACCTGGCGGCCGGCAACCGCAGCCGCTTTGCCGCCACGCAGTTGCTGTTCGCGCATGCGGCGGTCAGCGACATCGCCGGCCGGCGGCTGCTGCATGCCGAGCGCATCGCGCGCTGGAACGGCGACCCGCAGGCGCCGCGGGTCGCCGCCGCGTTAACCGACACCGACGTGCGCCTGAACGACTGGCGCTTCCGGCGTGAAGGCCCGGCCGAACGCAGCAGCTACCGCGCCCGCCTGGCCGATCGCGACGCGGGCTTTGGCTTCGAACTGCAGCTGGCCGCCACGCAGCCGCTGCTGCTGCAGGGCGATGCCGGCTGGTCGCGCAAGGGGCCGAATGCCGACGAGGCGAGCCACTACTACTCGCAGCCCCAGCTGGCGGTGCAAGGCACGCTGGCGCTGAAGGCCGGCGCCGCGCCGCAGCCGGTGCGCGGCACCGCCTGGCTGGACCATGAGTGGAGCGAAACCCTGCTCAACCCGGACGCCGTGGGCTGGGACTGGATCGGCATGAACCTGGACGACGGCAGCGCCCTCACCGCCTTTCAGCTGCGGCGGCGCGACGGCACGGCGCTGTGGGCCGGCGGCAGCTTTCGCGCGGCCGGTGGCACGGTGCGGGTGTTCAAGGCCGACGAGGTGCGCTTTGTGCCCGGCCGCAGCTGGACCAGCCCCGCCACCCGCAGCGAGTACCCGGTGCAATGGACGGTGGAAACGCCCGCCGGCCGCTTCGAGGTGCGGGGGCTGATCGACGCGCAGGAGCTGGACAGCCGGGCTTCCACCGGCTCCATCTACTGGGAAGGCCTGAGCGAGCTGCTGGACGCCGCGAGCGGCCGCCGCGTGGGCCGCGGCTACTTGGAGATGACGGGCCGCGCCTCGCCGCTGCGCCTGGGCTGAATCGGCGCGGCGCGCACGCAGTTGCGGCCGGCGGCCTTGGCGGCGCCCAGCGCCGCGTCCACGTCGGCCATCAGTGCGTCCAGCGAGGTGTGGCTGGCGCCCATCGACGCCACGCCGATGCTGACGGTGGTGAACACGCTGGTGCCTTGCCAGTCGATGCGCAGCGAAGCCACATGCTCGCGGATGCGCTCGGCCACATCCAGCGCGCCCAGCGGGTCAGTCTGCGGCAGCAGCACCAGCAGCGATTCGCCGTCGGCCCGCGCCAGCACGTCGGCCTGGCGCAGCAGGCCACCGGTCACGCGCACGATCTCGCGCAGCAGCGCATCGCCGGCCGCATGGCCATGGTGGTCGTTGATGCGGCGGAAGTGGTCGGCGTCGACCAGCAGCACCGCGCCGTCGGCCTCGTAGCGACGGCAGCGGGCCCATTCACGCTCGGCCAGCAGCACGAACTGCCGGCGGTTGAGCACGCCGGTCAGGTCGTCGCGGGTGGACATCACCGTGACGCGCTGGTGCAGCTGGCGCATCGACAGCGCCAGGGCGCACAGCAGGCTGCCGAGCACCACAGCCACCACCGCACCGGCGGCCGCAGCCGCCAGCGCCACGGCGGTGACGTCGGGACGGCCCAGCGCCATGCAGGCGAGGCCGGCGACCAGACCGGACGAAGCCCCAGCCGCCAGCGCCATCGGCAGCGCCAGCATCCAGGGCCGGGAAGTGGGCACGCGGCGGTCCAGCCAGCGCATCCAGGCGGAATCGAACGGCGAGTCGAGCATGGCAGCGGCGTGAATTCGGGATCAACGATTCGACCACAAAGCCCGCGCCACGGGGCCGGCCGAAGGCCCTGCGCAAGGGCCGATGAGCGGGGTGAAACGGGGTCAGATGCGGCGCCGGCAGCACGTCGGCTGTGTTGACAAGAGCTACACGCCTCAGCACACTGTGTATCGATCGTGTATGCACAGCAGGAGGACCGCATGCGAGACGCCGCCATCAACCTACGCGCCTTGCCCGAGCAGCGCGACTTGATCGACCAGGCCGCCAGCCTGTTGGGCAAGAACCGCTCGGACTTCATGCTGGAAGCGGCCTGCGAGCGGGCGCGGTCGGTGGTGCTGGATCAGGTCTTCTTCAGCCTGGACGCCGAGAAGTTCAAGCAGTTCACGGCCATGCTCGACGCACCGCCTGGCCCGAATGCCGGCCTGGATCGCCTGATGGCCGTCAAGGCGCCATGGACCGACCCCGAGACATGAATGGGCGGCTGAGCGCACCGGTCCCGCTGGTGGCAAGCCACCGGTTGGACGACTTTGCTTGCGGCGAAGCCTCGCTCGACGACTGGCTCAAGCGCCGGGCGCTGGGCAACCAGCTGAGCGGTGCCAGCCGCACCTTCGTGGTCACCCAGGCCGACGGGCAGGTGCTCGGCTACTACGCCCTGGCAGCAGGCGCTGTCGCGCATGAAACGGCCACCAGCGCGGTGCGCCGCAACATGCCCGACCCAGTGCCCGTCATGGTGTTGGCGCGGTTGGCGGTGGACCAGCGCGCCCAAGGCCGCCAGCTGGGCGGCGCCCTGCTGCAAGACGCCGTGCGGCGGTCATTGGCCGTGGCCGAGAACGCCGGTGTGCGGGCGCTGCTGGTGCACGCCCTGCACGAGCGGGCCAGGCAGTTCTACGAACACTACGGCTTCCAGCCGTCGCCGCATCGCCCCATGACGCTGATGCTGCGCCTGAACAGCGTCAAAGGCTGATCACAGCATCCGCGGCTACGTGCTCAATGCGCCCCGCCCGCATCCGCCCCGGCGCTGCCTTGCGGCCGGGCGGTGAACCAGATCAGCACGATCAGCGCCAGGAACAGGAAGGACGAGCCGAAGAAGATGTCGTCGGCCGCGCGGGTGAAGGCCTGCTGGTCGATCAGGCGGTTGACCTGGGCCAGCGCCTGCTGGCTGTTCAGGCCCGCGGTGGTCAGGTTGCCCAGCACCTGGGTGCTGGCGGCGCTGCCGCTGGTGATCTGCTCGGTCAGGTGCGCGTGGTGCATGGCGGCGCGGTTTTCCCACAGCGTGGTGGCCACCGAGGTGCCGATGGCGCCCGCGGTGATGCGCACGAAGTTGGACAGGCCCG
>NZ_CAXFDV010000277.1:0-3909 GCF_964001545.1 uncultured Aquincola sp. | reverse complement strand
GCTGGGCGCCTCGCGCGCCGCGGTGGATGCGGGCTACGCGCCCAACGACTGGCAGGTCGGCCAGACCGGCAAGATCGTGGCGCCGCAGCTGTACGTGGCCGCCGGCATCTCCGGTGCCATCCAGCACCTGGCTGGCATGAAGGACTCCAAGGTCATCGTGGCCATCAACAAGGACCCCGAGGCGCCGATCTTCAGCGTGGCCGACTACGGCCTGGAAGCGGACCTGTTCAATGCGGTGCCGGAGTTGGTGAAGGCGCTGTGACCTGAAGCGCCGGGCGGGCTCGCTCATTGGCGAGCCCGCGCGTCCATTGCGAGGAGACAACCATGACCTATCGTGCCCCCGTGCGGGACATGCTGTTCTGCATGCAGGAGCTGGCCAACCTGGAAGCCGTGTCGCAGCTGCCGGGTTTTGAAGAAGCCGGCCCCGACACCGCCCAGGCCGTGCTTGAAGAGTGCGCCAAGTTCAATGAGAACGTGGTCGCGCCGCTCAACTGGGACGGCGACCAGAAACCGTCGTTCTGGAAGGACGGCGCCGTCACCACCACGCCCGGCTTCAAGCAGGCTTTCCGCCAGTTCGCCGAGGGCGGCTGGCAGGGCCTGCAGCACCCGGCCGACTTCGGCGGCCAGGGCCTGCCCAAGACCATCGGTGCGGCCTGCATCGAGATGATCAACAGCGCCAACCTCAGCTTCGCGTTGTGCCCGCTGCTGACCGATGGCGCGATCGAGGCGCTGCTGACCGCCGGCACCGACGAGCAGAAGGCGCTGTACCTGCCGAAGATGATCGACGGCAGCTGGACGGGCACGATGAACCTCACGGAGCCGCAGGCCGGCTCCGACCTGGCTGCGGTGCGCACCCGCGCCGAGCCGCAGGCCGATGGCAGCTACAAGATCTTCGGCACCAAGATCTACATCACCTACGGTGAGCACGACATGGCGGACAACATCGTCCACCTGGTGCTGGCCCGTGTGACCGGCGCCCCTGAAGGCGTCAAGGGCATTTCGCTCTTCATCGTGCCCAAGTTCATGGTCAACGCGGATGGTTCGCTGGGTAACCGCAACGACGTGCACTGCGTGAGCATCGAACACAAGCTGGGCATCAAGGCCAGCCCGACGGCGGTGCTGCAGTACGGCGACCATGGCGGCGCCATCGGTTACCTGGTGGGTCAGGAAAATCGCGGCCTCGAGTACATGTTCATCATGATGAACGCCGCCCGCTTCGCGGTGGGCACGCAGGGCATCGCGCTGGCCGAGCGCGCCTACCAGAAGGCCGTGGCCTATGCGCGTGAACGGGTGCAGTCGCGGCCGGTGGACGGCTCGCTGCCGACCGCCGCGCCCATCATCCACCACCCCGACGTCAAGCGCATGCTGATGACGATGCGCGCCTACACCGAAGGCTGCCGCGCGATGTCGCTGGTGGCCGCCGCGGCGTATGACGCCGCTCACGCGCACCCGGATGCCGACGTGCGCAAGCAGAACCAAGCCTTTTATGAATTCATGGTGCCGCTGGTCAAGGGCTACAGCACCGAGATGAGCATCGACGTGGCCAGCCTGGGTGTGCAGGTGCACGGCGGCATGGGCTTCATCGAAGAAACCGGCGCTGCCCAGTACTACCGCGACGCCAAGATCCTGACCATCTACGAAGGCACGACGGCCATCCAGGCCAACGACTTGGTCGGCCGCAAGACCGCGCGCGACGGTGGCGCCACCGCCCGAGCTATCGCGGCGCAGATCGAGCAGACCGAAGCGGCCCTTGCGCGCAGCGCCAGCGCGCATGCCCTGGTCGTGCGCCAGCACCTGCAGGCCGGCCGCCAGGCCTTTGCCGAAGTGGTGGACTTCATGGTGCAGCGTGCCAAGGCCGATCCCAACGCCGCCTTCGCCGGCTCGGTGCCTTACCTGATGCTGGCCGGCAACCTGATGGCCGGCTGGCAGCTGGCGCGCGCGCTGCTGGTGGCCGAGCAGCGCCTGGCCGAAGACACCGACACCGCCTTCATGGCCGCCAAGATCACCACGGCCCGCTTCTATGCGGACCACATCCTGTCCAAGGTGCCGGGCGTGCGCGACAGCATCGTCCAAGGCAGCGCGGGCGTCACCGACATGGCCCTGGAGGCTTTCTGATGGCACTGCCGCCCGTCCTTTCGAACCTGCCGCTGCCGATCATCGGCTCGCCGCTGTTCATCATCAGCAACCCCAAGCTCGTCATCGAGCAGTGCAAAGCCGGTGTCGTCGGTTCCATGCCGGCGCTCAATGCACGGCCCGCCTCGCAGCTGGAAGACTGGCTGGCCGAGATCACCGAGACGCTGGCCGCGCACGATCGCGCCCACCCCGAGGCCAAGGCTGCGCCCTTTGCCATCAACCAGATCGTGCACAAGAGCAACGACCGGCTCGAGCATGACATGGCGGTGTGCGCCAAGTACAAGGTGCCCATCGTGATCACCTCGCTCGGTGCCCGCACCGATGTGAACGAGGCGGTGCATGCCTGGGGCGGCGTGGTGCTGCACGACATCATCAACAACACCTTCGCGCGCAAAGCCATCGAGAAGGGCGCCGACGGCCTGATCGCCGTGGCGGCGGGCGCGGGCGGCCATGCGGGTGTCAAGAGCCCGTTCGCGCTGATCCAGGAAATCCGCGAGTGGTTCGACGGCCCTGTCGCGCTGTCGGGTGCCATCGCCAACGGCGGTGCCGTGCTGGCCGCGCAGGCCATGGGTGCCGACTTCGCCTACATCGGCAGCGCCTTCATCGCCACCGAAGAGGCGCGCGCCACGCCGGAGTACAAGCAGGCCATCGTGGAGGGTGGATCGGACGACATCGTCTACTCCAACCTGTTCACCGGCGTGCATGGCAACTACCTGCGCCGCTCGATCGTCAATGCCGGCCTCGACCCCGACAACCTGCCGGTGAGCGACCCCAGCAAGATGAGCTTCGGCGACGGCGCCAAGAAAGCCTGGAAGGACATCTGGGGTTCGGGCCAGGGCATTGGCGCGGTGCGTGAGGTACTGCCCGCGCGTGAACTGGTCGCGCGCCTGAAGCGCGAGTACGAGGCCGCACGGGCCCGCCTCGCGCTGCGCTAAGCCGGCCGATCGTTCCGGCGGCCGGAGGCGAGATACACCGTTCCGGCCCACAGCGGCTCTACCTGCAGCTCGTCCAGGTAGGGCCGCAACAAATCCCAGGGTGCTGATAGCCCGTCCAGGCAGGTCGTCGAATAAAGCGCCGCCGACCAGACGAACAGGTTGGCCAGCGGCAACCATGGCGACGCCCACTGCAGGCCTGCCGCCACCACCCGGCCCCCCGGCCGCACCTGCTTCATCAGCGCCTGCACCGACAGCGGGTCTTGCATCACGTCGTGGGTGAAGTGAAGCAGCATCGCATCGGCGATGGGCAGGTCGTGATCCTGGGTCGTCTGGGCCCGCGCCTCCACCAGCCGCAGGCGGGTGCCCGGCGGCATCGGCCGGCCTGCGGCGTGCGACAGCATCTCCGCACAGGGCTCGAGTCCGATCACGGTGCCTGAAGGGCCCACAGCATTCGCCAGCAAGGGCAGGCTCAACCCGGTGCCGCACCCGACGTCGATCACGGTGTCGGCCGCAGCCAGCGCCAGCCGCTCAATCGCTTTCAGGCGGATGGGCTCGAACGCCATCAGCTCCAGGTCGTACCAAGCAGCCCGATGGCGGTACTGCGTGAGGGCGGCCTGTGGGTCAGGTCCCTTGCCGTCGCGGGCAGGTGGCGAGGCAGGGTGTGGGTCTGTGGCCATCACCAACCATTCTGGGCTTCACTGCCGGAGGACGGCACCCGTCAAAACTTTTTTCGCCGTCCTGCTTGCCTTGTAGGAAAACCCCGTGCTACAGTGCAAGGCTTCGCTGATCACTGAAGCGTTTGCCGGAAGCGGCGGGTGCGGAAGGAAGTTAGCGAGGGGGT
>NZ_CAXFDV010000276.1:0-6804 GCF_964001545.1 uncultured Aquincola sp. | reverse complement strand
GCCCCGAGACCTACGCCACGGTGGACACCCAGGCCGGCCCGCTGACCATCCGCGTGCCCGGCAACCTGCGCGCACGCGTGGGCGATGCGGTGCACCTGCGCTGGGATGCGGCGCATGCGCATCTGTTTGATGCGAAGACGGAGCTCAGGGTGGCCTGAGCAAAGCCAGGGTCTGCGGCCCCGGGGGGCCGCTGCAAGCTCAGCCCTGTTGGCGGCGGCGCACCAGCAGACCGATGGCGCCCAGGCCCAGCCCCATCAGCGCGTAGGTGCCCGGCTCGGGCACCGGCGCCGCCACGAACTTGACCTCGCTCAGGCCCACCCACGGCCATTGGGCGTCGAAGTTGCTGCGGATGTCGAACTGGACGAAGCGAGCCTGGGCGCTGAAGCTCACCAGCTGCGCCGGAATCATTCCGCCCTTGGATTGCTCCAGCGTGCGCAGATCACCCACGGTGCTGAATTGCACGCCATCGGTCGAGGTCTTGACGTAGAAGTCCTTCACGCCGCGGGTGTAGTCGATGTCGGAGTTGTACTGCCACACCAGCGCGGCGCTGATGTCGTGCAGCGCGCCCAGGTCGAAGGTGAGGGTGGCGGTGGTGTCCACCGGCCAGGTGCCTTCCTTGATCCACATGGTGTCCCACGCGCCGCCGTGCAGATCGCCCGCCATGCCCGAGTTGTCGATCAGGCTCTGGGCGGTGACGGTGAAGTGGCTGCTGGATGCCACCGCGTTGACCGGCGTGACGATGGCGGCTTGCGCCTGAACCGCGGCACAGACCAGCAGAGCGGCAGCAATGCCGTGGCGATGCAGATGCTTGAACATGGAAACCTCCTGTGTTGTGGGAGGCTTCACATTAGGGGGGTGCCATGACATTGCCGTACCTGGCGCGGCGGGTCCAGGTCCAAACGGCTCACGTCGAGAGGCTGCGATCGCGCAGACCCCCGCAGTCAGGCGGGGCAGGGGCTGCTCGCCGCCCTCAAGTCGCCAGCCGGAACCACGCCCGCGCGTTGGCCTCGTCGCGGGCGATGCCGGCCTTGAGCGCTTCCAGCGACTCGTACTTCAGCTCGTCGTGCAGCTTGTGCAGCAGCTCGACGCGCACAACACGGCCGTAGCCGGCGTCTTCGGCCAGCGGCCATTCCAGGCAGTGGGTTTCCAGCAGCACGCGGCCGGCGTCTTCCACCGTCGGCCGCACGCCCAGGCTGGCCACACCGGCCAGCGGGCCGCGGCCCAGGCCGTGCACCCGCACCACGAAGATGCCCGCGGCCGCCGGCAGCCGGTGGCCGAAGCGAATGTTCAACGTGCGAAAGCCCAGCTCGCGGCCCAGCTTGCGGCCGTGCACCACATGGCCGCTGATGCTGTAGGGCCGGCCCAGCAGCGCGGTGGCGCGCGACATGTCGCCGGCCGCCAGCGCCAGCCGCACTGCCGAGCTGCTGACGCGCAGGCCGTGCACCTCGTAGCTCTGCATGCGCGCCACGTCGAAGCCCAGCTGCGGCCCGGCCGCGTCCAGCATCGCGTAGTCGCCGGCGCGGCGCGCGCCGAAGCGGAAGTCGTCGCCCACCAGCACGTAGCGGGCATGCAGGCCGTTGGCCAGCACCTCGTGCATGAAGGCCTCGGCCGTCAGCGCCGCGAAGCGTTCGTCGAAGCGCAGCACCACCACCTGGTCGATGCCGCAGCGTTCCAGCTCTGACAGCTTGTCGCGCAGCGTGGCGATGCGGGCCGGCGCCTTCTCGGGCGTGCCGGCCTTCATCGCGAAGAAGTCGCGCGGATGCGGCTCGAAGGTGAGCACGCAGCTGGGCACGCCGCGGTGGCGGGCTTCGTTGTTGAGCAGGGCCAGCATCGCCTGGTGGCCGCGATGCACGCCGTCGAAGTTGCCGACGGTGAGGGCACAGGCCGGTGCGATGCCGGGATGATGGAAACCGCGGAAGACGCGCATGGCCGGATTATCGCGGCGCCAGCAGGGCCGCGCGCTCCTCGTCCGTCACCCAGCGCCAGTGGCCGCGCTCGGGGCCGTCCGCCAGCGTGAGCCCGCCGATGGCGCTGCGATGCAGCCCTTCGCAGCGGTTGCCTACCGCGGCCAGCATGCGCTTGACCTGGTGGTACTTGCCTTCGGTCAGCGTCAGCCGCAGCGTGTGGCTGCCGGTGGCTTCGCAGGCGGCGGCGCGCACCGGCTGCGGGTCGTCGTCCAGCACCACGCCATCGCGCAGGCGCTGCAACTGGGCCTCGTCCACCGGGTGCTTGGCCGTGACCTCGTACACCTTGGGCACATGGTGCTTGGGCGAGGTGAGCTTGTGGATCAGCGTGCCGTCGTCGGTCAGCAGCAACAGGCCGGTGGTGTCTTCGTCCAGCCTGCCGACGGGCTGCAGGCCGCGGGTGCGCAGCGGCGCCGGCAGCAGCATCAGCACGCTGGGGTGGTGCTTGGGCTTTTGCGAGCATTCATAACCCGCCGGCTTGTGCAGCAGCACCAGCGCGCTGGCCTGGTACAGCCATTCACGGCCCTGCACCACAAAGCGCAGGCCTTCGGTCGCCACCTCTTGGTCGGGGTCGTCGGCCACCTGGCCACCGATGGACACCAGGCCCTGGCCGATCAGGCCCGCGCACACCCGCCGGGTGCCGAAGCCTTGCGTGAACAACACCTGAGCCAAGCGCACAACGTCTCCTTGGGGCCTGCCGCGCAGGCCATCTTGCATGAGGGGCGGCAGTGTAGCCAGCGTGCGCGCCGCGCGGGCTCAGCCGGGCGGCAGATCGGCCGCGGCGGGCAGCCCCGGCACGCCGGTGGCGGCGCGCACCGCATTTAGCACCGCACGGGCCACCACCTCGGCGGCCAGCGTGCCCAGCACCGTCATCGGCGGCGTGTGGCCGGCGCCGCCGGTGGCCAGCGCAAACAAGGTGTCGCCATCGCTCATCGTGTGCACCGGGTTGATGCTGCGGGCCAGCCCGTCGTGCGCCACGGTGGCCAGCCGGTTGGCCTGGGGCTTGGTGAGCACCGCATCCGTGGCCACCACGCCGATGGTGGTGGCGCTGCCGGTGGCGGGCACGCTCACCGGCAGGCCCTGCACGATGCTGCGCGCGGTGTGCTGCAGCCGCCCGCCGTCTTCGGTGCGCGCACCGGCCAGCGCCAGCCCAGTGGCGGGGTCGATCACGTCGCCGATGGCATTGACGGCCACCATGGCCGCCACCGTCACGCCATGGGCGCGCAGCGATGCACTGCCGATGCCGCCCTTCATCGCGCGCGGCAGGCCGAACAGCTTGCCCAGGCTGGCACCGGTGCCGGCGCCGACATTGCCTTCGGCCTCAGGCTGGTCGGAAGCCGCTTCGCAGGCGGCCCAGCCGGCCGCGGCATCGGGCCGCGCGCCGCGCGCCAGCCACAGGTCGAACAGCACCGCCGCCGGCACGATGGGCACCCGCGCCGGCCCCACCGGCAGGCCCTGGCCTTGTGCTTCCAGCCAGCGCATCACGCCGCCGGCCGCGTCCAGGCCGAAGGCGCTGCCGCCGCTGAGCAGCAGCGCATGCACCCGGTCCACCAGGTGGTCGGAGTGCAGCAGGTCGGTCTCGCGGGTGCCAGGCGCGGCGCCGCGCACGTCGGCGCCGGCCACCGCGCCGCCGGGCGGGCTCAGCACCACGCTGCAACCGGTGGAGTCGGCCGCCAGCGTGTGGTGGCCGACCCGCAGGCCGGCCACGTCGGTCAGATGGCCTGGAAAGCGGGTGCTGGCAGCTTGCATCCGGCCACTGTAGCCGCGCGGCGGCGGCGTGCCACCAGGCCGATGCCGGCCAGGCCCAGCGCCATCAGCGCATAGGTCTGCGGCTCGGGCACGGCGGCGGTGAAGGCCTGCACGCCGGCCACGGCGAGGTCGGGGTAGTTGCTGAACACGCCGTCCATGCCCATTTCCAGGTAACGCTGGTATTCGGCGGCGGCCAGTGCCTTGTCGGGCTGGGCGAAGGTCCAGCCGTGCACTTCCAGGCCGGCGGCATGCGCCTGGTCGATGAAGGCCTTGCTCAGCGGCGCGGCGGCATAGTTGATCACCAGGCCGATGCCATCGGCGAAGCTGGCCACCTCGCTCAGCGACAGCAGCGTGGTGCCCGTGGCACCGAACACCGCCACGCGGCCGACGCCATCGGCCGGCGTGATGGCCGCGCCCAGCAGCACCAGCTTCATGTCGGTGCCCTGGGCGTTCTGCTTGGTGTCGATGCTGCGCAGCGTGGCGTCGCTGAAGGACTGGATGAACACCTTGTCGGCGGCGCGGCCGTAGCCGTTGGCGGTAAGGGTCGACAGGATGCGGTCTTCCATCACCGGGTCGGCCTGCTTGGCCTCGGGGTAGATGCCGACGGTGCGGCCGGTGAGGGCGCTTTGCTGCTTCGCCAGCGTGATCACTTCCTGGAAGGTGGGCACTTCCAGGCGGGTGTTGGCGGGCGTGAAGCCGGGGTAGCTGTTCTGCGCCGTGCCGCCGGCCGGGGGCACGACGGTCAGCGTCTTGATCTCGGCCAGCGTGAAGTCGGCCACCTTGTAGCCGCCATTGCGCGGCGCGAACAGCGAGGCCGCATTGGTGGTGCGGTTCAGCGTGTCGTCGTGCATGGCCACCAACTGGCCGTCCTTGGTCAGCTGCAGGTCGGGCTCGATGTAGTCGGCGCCCATCTTCACGGCCAGCTCATAGGCGGCCAGCGTGTGCTCGGGCAGGTAGCCGCTGGCACCACGGTGGGCGATGACGATGGGGTCGGCAGCATGGGCGGCCGGCAGGGCGGCGACCCAGGTGCCCAGCACCAGGGCGGTCATGGCGCTGAGGCGGGCGAGGCGGAACGGGTTCATCGGGGTACTCCTGGCAGTCTTGTAAGGTAAGGCGCCCCGCAAGGGGGCGCCTGAGCTTGCCTAGACAAGATGACCGCGCCGTGAACCGGCGGCGCAGGTCTGTGCTTCAGGCGAACACGCCTGCCGTGTCCTGCATGCGGGCCGACACTTCGCCCAGGTGGTGCAGCGTGTCGCCCCAGGCCATCTCCAGCATGGTGAGGCGCTTGAAGTAATGGCTGGCCACGTACTCGTCGGTGACGCCGATGCCGCCGTGCAGCTGCACGCACTGCTGGCCCACATAGCGCATGCTGTGGCCCAGCTGCACCTTGGCCTGCGACAGCGCACGGCGGCGCTGCTCCTGCGGCTCACCGAGCTTGAGCGTGGCGAAGTAGCTCATCGAGCGGCCCAGCTCCACCTGCATCTTCACGTCGGCCACGCGGTGGCGCAGCGCCTGGAAGCTGGCGATGGTGACGCCGAACTGCTTGCGCTGGTTCATGTACTCCACGGTGATGGCCAGCAAGCGGTCCATCAGGCCCACGGCTTCGGCGCACACCGCGGCAATGCCCACGTCGGTGGCGTGCGACAGCGCTGGCAGGCCGTCCTGCGCCACCAGCAGCGCCGGGGCGTCGCTGAAGCTCACTTCGGCCGCACGGGCGCCGTCCTGCGTGGGGTAGCCGCGCACCTGGGCGGCGGCCTTTTCCACCAGGAAGAGGCCGGTGCCGTTGCCATGGCGGGCGCTGACGATGAAGGCATCGGCCTCGTCACCCGCGGGCACCAGGCTCTTGCTGCCGCTCACGGTGAAGCCATCGCCCGCGGCGCTGGCGGTGGTGTCGGTGGCTTCCAGCCGGTAGCGGCCGCGGCGCTCCTGCAGCGCGGGCACCACCAGGGCCGAGCCCTCGGCCATGCGCGGCAGCCAGGCGGCCTGCACCGCCTCGGGCGCGCCGGCCAAGAGGGCCGGGGCCACCAGCGCGGCTTCGGTGAAGGGGGCATTCACCAGGCCGCGGCCCAGCTCTTCCATCACCACCATGGCTTCCACCGGGCCGAAGTTCATGCCGCCGTGCGCCTCGGGCACGGCCAGGCCGGCCAGGCCCAGCTCGGCCAGTTCGGCGTACACCTCGCGCGTGGCGCCGCCGGCCTTGGCCAGCGCATGGCGGCGGTCGAACGAAAAGCCCTTTTCCACCCAGCGCTGCACCGCGTCGCGCAGCGAGACCTGGTCTTCCGAGAAATCGAAGTTCATGTCAGCTCCCCAGCACGGTCTGCGCGACGATGTTGCGTTGCACTTCGTTCGAGCCACCGTAGATGGTGGTCTTGCGCATGTTGAAGTAGGTGCCGGCCAGCGGCGCCAGGTAGGCCGCGCCCACGTGGTCGCCCTGCCAGCCGGCTTCCATCGCCTCATGCACGTAGGGGCGGGCGTAAGGGCCGGCGGCCAGCATCATCAGCTCGGTGTAGCGCTGCTGGATCTCGCTGCCGCGGATCTTCAGCAGGCCTGCCACGTCCAGGCTGTTCTTGCCGCTGGTCTCGGCGCTCAGCACCCGCAGCACCATCATCTCCAGCGCCACGATGTCCACTTCCAGCAGCGCGATCTGGTCGCGGAAGCGGGTGTCTTCGTACACGCCTTCGGCCTTGGCGATGCGCTTGAGCCGTTCCAGCTCGCGCTTGGCGCGGTTGACGTCGGCGATGTTGGTGCGCTCATGCGCCAGCAGGTATTTGGCGTAGGTCCAGCCCTTGTTCTCTTCACCCACCAGGTTCTCGGCCGGCACCTCGACGTTGTCGAAGAACACCTCGTTGACCTCGTGCTCACCATCCAGCGTGATGATGGGCCGCACGGTGATACCGGGGCTCTTCATGTCGATCAGCAGGAAGCTGATGCCAGTCTGCGGCTTGCCTTCGGTGCTGGTGCGCACCAGGCAGAAGATCCAGTCGCCATACTGGCCCAGCGTGGTCCAGGTCTTCTGGCCGTTGACGATGTACTTGTCGCCCTGGCGCACCGCGCGGGTCTTGACCGAAGCCAGGTCCGAGCCGGAGCCCGG
>NZ_CAXFDV010000275.1:0-4964 GCF_964001545.1 uncultured Aquincola sp. | reverse complement strand
GCCGAGAAGGCCACGATCACCACCTGTTGCAGCGGCGAGAGGTCGGTGAAGCGCACGAACACCACCGCCAGCATCGGCAGCACGAGGTGGCGGATGCCCAGCAAGGCTGCCGCCAGCCGCGGCGCGTCGCGCAAGGCGCCAAAGCGCAGGCCGGCGCCCACCGCCATCAGGCCGATGGGCAGGGCCGCCAGGCCGATGCGGTCCAGGGTGATGGCCACCGGCGCGGGCAGCTTCAGGCCCAGCAGGCTGGCCACCAGCCCGCTGACGGTGGCGATGATCAGCGGGTTGCGCAGCAACTCCTTCATGAAGCCGTGGCCGCCATGCCGCGCCAGCGGCCACACCGCCGCGATGTTGCAGGCCGGCACCGCCACCGCCACCAGCAACGCCACCGCGGCCACGCCGGGCGCGCCGCCCAGCCGCTCGGCCAGCGCCAGCGCCATGTACGAGTTGAAGCGGAACGCCACCTGCGCGCCCGAGGCATGCAGCCGCGCATCCACGCCCGGCCAGCGGCCCAGCAGCATGGCCAGCGCGATGCCGCAGCCCACGATGGCCAGGCCTGCCAGCCCCAGCGTGGCCAGTGCCGACGGCTGCAGCGGGTTGCGGACGATGGAGTTGAACAGCAGCACCGGAAACAGCAGCCAGTACACCAGCCGCTCGGCCCCGTCCCACACGCTGCGATTGAGCATCGTGTAACGGCAAACCAGGAAACCGATCACGATCAGCAGGAAGTCAGGCAACAAAAGCAGGGCGGTGTGCATCAAAGCAGTCTGCCACCCCCGGGCGCGCCAGGTGCGCAGCCCATAATTCCCGCTCATTTCTCAGGAGCTGCTTACGATGAAACGGACGACTCTCAAGGCCCTTGCTTCCCTGGCTGCCGTGAGCCTGCTGCCCTTGTCGCTGCCTGCGGCGGCCCAGCAGTACCCCAGCAAGCCGGTGCGCATGGTGGTGCCTTTCGCCCCTGGCGGCACCACCGACATCATTGCCCGCGTCGTGTCCGAGAAGGCCGGCCAGGCCCTGGGCCAGACGCTGGTCGTCGAGAACAAGAGCGGTGGGGGCGGATCCATTGGCGCGCTGGAACTCATCCGCTCGCAGCCCGACGGTTACACCCTGGGCATGGCCACGGTGTCCACCACGGCGTCCAACCCGGCCATCAACCCCAAGATCGGCTACAACCCGGTCACCGACTTCACGCCCATCATCAACATCGCGGCCACGCCCAACGTGATCGTGGTGCACCCTTCGTTCCCCGCGAAGGACTACAAGACCTTCCTCGAAGTCATCAAGAAGAACCCGGGCAAGTACAGCTATGCCACCTCGGGCACCGGCGGCATCGGCCACCTGCAGACCGAGCTGTTCAAGAGCCTGACCGGCACCTTCATCACCCACATCCCGTACCGGGGCGCGGGCCCGGCGCTGAACGACACGGTGGCCGGCCAGGTGCCCATCATGTTCGACAACCTGCCGTCGGCATTGCCCTTTATCAAGGACGGCCGTCTGATCGCCATCGTGGTGGCCGCGCCGCAGCGCCTGGCCGTGCTGCCCAACGTGCCCACCTTCAAGGAAGTGGGCCTGGAGGCTGCCAACCGCATGGCCTACTACGGCTTCCTGGGCCCCAAGGGCATGTCCAAGGACGTGGTGGACAAGGTCAGCGCCGCGGTCAAGAAGACCGTCGAGCTGCCTGATGTGAAGAAGCGCATCGAGGACACCGGCTCGCTGCTGGTGCTGAACACGCCGGAAGAATTCGCCGCGCAGATCCGCGCCGAATACGACGTGTACAAGAAGGTCGTGCAGACCCAGAAGCTCACGCTGGAGTGAGCCCGCGCGAGGACAGCCAGGCGTTGATCGATCGCTTCATCGACGCGCTGTGGATCGAGGACGGACTGGCGGCCAACTCATTGGCCGCCTACCGCCGCGACCTGCAAGGCTGTGCCGACTGGCTGGCCGCCGAGCCGCGCAAGTCGCTGGCGGCGGCCACCGAGGTGGACCTGCTGGGCTACGTGGCCGCGCGCCACGCCGGCTCACGGGCCACCAGCGCCAACCGGCGCCTGACGGTGTTCAAGCGCTTTTTCCGCTGGGCGCTGCGCGAGCACCTGCTGGCTGACGACCCCACGCTGCGCCTGCGCACCGCCAAGCAGCCGATGCGGGTGCCCAAGACGCTGAGCGAATCGCAGGTGGAAGCGCTGCTGCAGGCGCCCGACGTGGGCAAGCCGCTGGGCCTGCGCGACCGCGCGATGCTGGAGCTGATGTACGCCAGCGGCCTGCGCGTGAGTGAGCTGGTGGGCCTGCAGACCATCCAGGTGGGGCTGGCCGAAGGCGTGCTGCGCGTCACCGGCAAGGGCTCGAAGGAACGCCTGGTGCCCTTTGGCGACGAGGCGCATGGCTGGATCACGCGTTACCTGGCGGACGCACGCTCCGCGATCCTGCAAGGCCAGGCCACGCAGGCCTTGTTCGTGACCGCGCGCGGCGAGGGCATGACGCGGCAGATGTTCTGGAACATCGTCAAGAAGCATGCGCTGGCGGCCGGCATCACCACGCCGATCTCACCCCACACGCTGCGGCATGCCTTCGCCACCCACCTGCTGAACCACGGCGCCGACCTGCGTGCGGTGCAGATGCTGCTGGGTCATGCCGACATTTCCACCACCACGATCTACACGCACGTGGCGCGTGAGCGGCTGCGGGCGCTGCACGCGAAACATCATCCCCGAGGGTGAGTCTGTGCGCCAATGCGGCGCGTGAAGCTTGGGGCGGGCCGGCGCTTCGTTCAAGCGCACCCATGAAAAACGGCCCCGAAGGGCCGTCTGGTGTTCTGGTCCGGTGAACCGGAGATCAGAAGTTGTGGCGCACGCCGATGGCGAACGAGCTGGGGTCCAGCACCGTGCCATTCGTGCCGGTGGCGCCGAAGTAGCTGAAGTCACGACCGTTGTCGACCTTCGTGTAGAAGGCGTAGACCTTGGTGCGCTTGGACAGGTTGTAGTTGTAGGCCAGGGTCCACTGGGTGGCCTTGGAGTTGTCGATGTTTTCCCAGTCGCCAGCACGGCCGACGTTCACGTGGAACTCGGAAGCGCCCAGGGTGTACATGCCAGCCAGACGGAACATGTTGCGGGTGCCGGCGCCTTCCAGGTCGCTACGTTGGTAGTAGCCACCGAAGGTGAACGCGCCCAGTTCGTACACAGCGCGCAGAGCCAGCTGCTTGTTGTCGAACTCGGCTTGCTTCTCGAAGCCCACGCCCAGGTGCAGCGGACCCGCGTCGTAGTTGCCAGCCAGGTTGTAGACCTTGTTGGCGTCCACGCCTTCGCCGGCCGACACGCTGAACTCGCCCACGAAGCCCGACAGGTTCGGGGTCTGGTACGACACCGTGTTCTTGTTGTTGCTCAGGTAGGTGTACAGCTTGTCTTCCGACGTGCCGGTGTCGTGGTTGTGCATGCCGATCCAGTCGGCAGTGGCGTAGTAGGCGGCGCTGGTCAGACGACCGGCGCGGATGTTGCCGAAGCCGCCCGACAGGCCAACCCAGGCGTCGCCCGACCAGAAGTCACCGGTGGTGGTGCCGGTGTCGCTGTTGAAGCGGTGCTCCAGGTAGAAGTCAGCCTTCAGGCCGCCACCCAGATCTTCCGTGCCCTTGAAGCCCAGGCGCGAAGCGTTGTTCTGCAGCACGGCTTGCTTGCCGTCGACAGCGATGTTCTTTTGGTATTCGACGCTGGTGTTCACGCGGCCGAACACGGTCACGGAGCTCTGGGCCAGAGCGGCGTTGGCGCCCAGGGCGGCCACGGCAGCAACGATCAGGGTGCGCTTCATGGGGATCCTCTCAGGAAGTAATTGGCTTGCAACTGCACTGCATACCAGTGCAAATCGCGCAGACAAAGTGTAAGAGGGGCCCCTCAGGAAAACGAGCATATGGCAGCGTTTCAGGCCGTTGACGCTGCGGGAAAACAACACTGGCACCAGGGAGGTGCGGCCTGTAGGCAAGGGCACAATCCGCCGCCCATGGACCACACCTTCATCTCCGCCCTGCTGCTGTTGCTGCTGGTGCTCGACCCGTTCGGCAGCCTGCCGATCTTCATCTCGGTGATGCGCAACGTGGCGCCTGAGCGCCGTGCGCGGGTGGCCGTGCGCGAGGTGGTGATCGCCTTTGGCGTGCTGGCGCTGTTCATGGTGGGCGGCCAGGGCTTCCTGTCGCTGATGCACCTGTCGGAACGTTCGCTGGAAGTGGCCGGGGGCGTGATCCTGCTGATCATCGCGATCCGGATGATCTTTGCCTCCGGCAGCGAGATCTATGCGGCGGCCGAGGGCCAAGCGCGTGAGCCCTTCATCTTTCCGCTGGCGGTGCCGCTGCTGGCTGGCCCGTCGGCCATGGCCACGGTGCTGCTGCTGGCCTCGCGCCAGCCGGAGCGGCTGCTGGAGTGGGTGGGGGCGCTCACGGTGGCGATGACGATCAGCGGCGTGGTGCTGCTGCTGGCCGACCGCCTGCGCCGCTTGCTGGGCGCCTCGATGGTCAGCGCCATCGAAAAGCTGATGGGCCTGGTGCTGACCGCGGTGGCGGTGGAGATGATCCTGGCCGGCCTGAAGCGCTACTTCTTCAGCTGACGCGAGGGGCTCCTCCGGGCCGAGCGCCGGGCCGCCCCAAGCCGGCCCGACATCCCCTTGGGGGATCGCCCGGCGTACCCGCCGGGCGAGGGGCTGACATCTCACCGGGCGAGGGGCTCCACATTCACCTGCCGCGCAGGTGCGCAGGCGCTTCCAGACGTTTGGCCAGACCGGCCAGCAACAGCGTCAGCACCAGGTAGATCGCCGAGATCAGCAGATACGGCTCCCAGTAGCGCGAATACGCGCCCGCCACGGTGCGGGCCGCAAGGGCCAGTTCGGCCAGGCCGATGGCCGAGACCAGCGACGAGTCTTTGATGAGTGTGACGCCTTCGTTGACCAGCGCCGGCATCATGCGGCGGAAGGCCTGCGGCAGGATCACG
>NZ_CAXFDV010000274.1:0-5211 GCF_964001545.1 uncultured Aquincola sp. | reverse complement strand
GGCCGCCGCTTCGACCATGTGTTCGACGTGCGCGGCCTGGGCGCCCGGCCCGCGCTGCCGGTGCGTGGCGTGCGGGGCGAGGTGGCCTGGGTGCAGGCCCGCGGTCTGGTGCTGCACCGGCCGCTGCGGCTGCTGCATCCGCGCTGGCGGGTGTACCTGGTGCCGCGGCCGGATGACGTGGTGCTGGTGGGCGCCACCGAGATCGAATCGGAGGACCGCTCACCCGTCTCGGTGCGCAGCCTGCTGGGGCTGCTGAGCGCGGCCCACAGCGTGCTGCCCGAGCTGGCCGAAGGCCGGGTGCTGCACCTGGAAACCAACCTGCGCCCCGCGCTGCCCGACAACCTGCCTTGCCTGCACGCGCAGCCGGGGCTCACCCGCATCAACGGCCTCTTTCGCCACGGCTGGCTGCTGGCGCCGGCGCTGGTGGAAGAGGCCCTGGCCGCACTTGCTTCGGAGACTTTGGCATGACCGACACCATCCACGTGCAGGTGGGCCACCAGCAGCACGCGCTGCCCGCTGGCTGCAGCCTGGCCGCGCTGGTCCAGCAACTGGGCCATGCGCCCGACAGCGTGGCCACCGCCATCAACGGCGCCTTCGTCGCCCGCGCGCAGCGCGACCACCATGCCCTGGCCGATGGCGACCAGGTGCAGTGCTTCAAACCCATCACAGGAGGTTGACGTGACCGACCCACACACCCCGCCCGACGACGCCCACTGGCAGCTGGCCGACGTGCCGCTGCGCAGCCGCTTTCTGCTGGGCACCGCGGGCTACCCCTCGCCGCAGGGGCTGCAGCAGGCCATCGCCGCCTCGGGCACCGGCGTGGTGACGGTGGGCCTGAAGCGCGAGCTGGCCGGCGATGGCGGCGGTGCCCAGGGCGCCTTCATGGACATCATCCGCGCCAGCGGCGCCCGGCTGCTGCCCAACACCGCCGGCTGCCGCAGCGCGCGCGAGGCCGTGACGCTGGCCCACATGGCGCGTGAGCTGCTGGGCACCCACTGGATCAAGCTGGAAGTGGTGGGCGACGAGCACACGTTGCAGCCCGACCCGGTTGAACTGGTGGCCGCGGCCACGCAACTGGTGCGCGACGGCTTCGAGGTGTTTCCGTACTGCACCGACGATCTGGTGAGCTGCCAGCGCCTGCTGGACGCGGGCTGCCGCATCCTGATGCCCTGGGGCGCGCCGATCGGCTCCGCGCAGGGCCTGCTCAACCCCTGGGCACTGCGCACGCTGCGGGCGCGGCTGCCGGGCGTCACGCTGATCGTCGATGCCGGGCTGGGCGCGCCTTCGCATGCGGCGCAGGCGATGGAGCTGGGCTTCGATGCGGTGCTGCTCAACTCGGCGGTGGCGCAGGCGGGCGACCCGGTGCGCATGGCGGCTGCCTTTGCGCATGCGGTGCGCGGCGGCTGGCTGGGCCATGCGGCCGGGCTGATCGCCGCGCAGGACATGGCGGTGGCCAGCACCCCGGTGGGCGGCCGCCCGTTCGACCTATGAGCCCCGGCAATACCTTGCAAGCCGCCGTGGCCCAGGCCTTCGGCGTGGCCACCGACACGCCGCTGCAGGCGGCGCAGCAGCTGGGCTTCGTGGACCGCGAAGCCGCCATCCTGGCGCAGATGTTCGAAGCCCAGCGCCGCCGCACGCCGGCGGGCACCCCGCTGGCCGGCTTTGCCTTGCGGGCCGAGAACCTGCCGGTGCGCCCGCCCTTGCAGGCCTTTGCGCCGCTGGCCGAGCGCTCGATGGGCCTGTATGCCATCGTCGACAGCGCCGATTGGGTGGCGCGGGTGCTGCATGCTGGCATCCGCACCGTGCAGCTGCGCATCAAGCAGGCGCCGCCGCAGGCACTGGCCGCGCAGATCCGCCGCAGCGTGCAGGCCGCGCAGGCGGCGGGGGCGCAGCTGTTCATCAACGACCATTGGCAACTGGCCATCGAGCACGGCGCCTACGGCGTGCACCTGGGCCAGGAAGACCTGGACAGCGCCGACCTGGACGCCATCCGCGCCGCCGGTCTGCGCCTGGGCCTGAGCACCCATGCCTACTGGGAGGTGTGCCGCGCCTGGGCCCTGGGGCCCAGCTACATCGCCTGCGGGCCCATCCATGCCACGCAGCTGAAGGTGATGCCCTGGACACCGCAGGGCGAAGGCAACCTGGCCTACTGGTGCGCGCTGCTGCAGGCGGTGCCGGTGGTGGGCATCGGCGGCATGGACGCGGCCCGTTGCGCCGAGGCCATGCGCTGCGGCGCCGATGGCGTGTGCGTGGTCAGCGCCATCACCAGTGCGGCCGACCCCGAGGCCGCGATGGCCGCGTTGCAGCAGGCGGTGCACCAGGGACAAGCCGCGCCCAGGCGCCCGGTGCCGGCCTTGCCGCGACCCACCTTGCGGCGTGAGGTGGACCGGCCCGGCGTGGTGCGCTTCGTGCACCCGTCAGCACCTTCGTGAACTCTGTGGGCAAATGATCCCTCTCTCCACTGCAATGCGAAAGCTGGCACCCAAAATGCAATTGTCAGTTTCTATTTGAAAGGAAACCACATGGCCATTGCATTGACCTTTGCGCGCACCGCTGCTGCCCTGGCTGTCACCCTGTCGCTCACCGCGCCGGCGCATGCGCTGCGTACCTTCGATTTTTCGTTGGGCAGCTTCGGCAGCGGAGTGCTCACCACGACGGACACGGCCGACGCCAATGGCTACTTTCTGGTCACTGCCATCCAGGGGCAGCTCTACGGCAACGCCATCACCGGCCTGCAGGCCACCGGCACGCCGGTGCCGCTCAACGACTGGCCGGTGGACAACCTCGTCCGTGCCGACGGCGGTTTGACCACGCAGGGCATCGGCTTTTCGGTGGCCGATGGGCGGCGTGTGAACGTTTACCTGAACACCTGGTGGTCGCCGCCCACCGTGGCGGTGTACGCAATCGATTCAGGCGGCGACACGTCTTCGGCGATCGGGGTCAGTTGGCGCACCACGCCGGTGGCCAGCGTGCCCGAGCCCGCCAGCGCCGCACTGGCACTGGCCGGGCTGGCGGTGGTGGGTGGCGCCACCGTGCGCCGGCGGCGCGCGGGCTGATCCGGGCGCGGCTGTGGCGGCGCTCACGGCGCCGCCAGCAGCGCCCTCAGCTTGAGAAACGCCAGCGCCGCCATCGTGGCGTCGTTCACCGCGTCATGGGCCTGGCGGGTGGGCAGTTGCAGGTCGGCCATCAGCGTGGCCAGGCGCAGGTCGATGGTGGCGCCGTGCTGGTAGGGCGGCAGCTGGCGCTGCTTCCAGTCGTGGTACAGCGCGCTGATCTCGATGCAGGGTTGCGGCAGGCGCACGCCCAGCATCGGAAACAGCGCGCGGTTGATCAGCGCGACGTCGAATTCCAGGTAGTAGCCCACCAGCGGCCGCGGGCCGATGAAGTGCAGCAGCCGGTGCATCGCTTCGTCGATGGGCAGGCCGCCGGCCACGTCGCGCTCGCGCAGGCCGTGCACCTTCACCGCCTCGGCCGAGATGACGCGCGCTGGCCGCACCAGCAGGTTCAGCCGCTGGCTGGTCAGCACCCGCTGGCCCTGGATGCGCACCGCGCCGATGGCGATGATCTCGTCCTTGTGCGGGTTGAGGCCGGTGGTCTCGCAGTCCACCGACACCCATTCGTCCGGCGGCGGCGCGTCGTACAGGAAGCGGTAGCGCGGGTCGCCCAGGTGGTACAGCATCCAGGCACGCACCAGCGCGCGCCACGGGGCCGACCAGGCGGCGGGCGGTGCGGGCAGGGCGGTGCTGGCGCGGCGCATCCACTTGTCTAGACAAGATCGAGCCGAAAACGCTGGTCGAGCAGCGCCTTGAAGCGGCGCACCACCTCCAGCGTGTCCTTCAGCAGGTCGCGGTCCAGCGTGCTGAGCCTGCTCACCGCGATGCCTTGCGCCGGCTGGCCCAGGCGTTGAGCCTCCAGCCCGGCGCGCAGCCGCAGCGTCATGAAGAAGTGCAGGCTGTCCACCAGCGCGCCGGCCAGCTCGGCCGGCAGCCGGTGTTCGGCGGCCAGTGCCTCGATGCGTTCGGCGGTGCCGGTGGCGCCGATGCGGTGGGCCAGCGCCAGCGCCCGCACGCCGTGCACGATGGGGAAAAGCCCGGCCTTCTTGATGTCCAGCCGCTCGGCATCGTCGGCGCGGGTGAGCAGCCGCGTCCACCAGCCGCTGCGGCCGTCGAAGGCATGGATGGCGGCTGCAAAGCGGGCGAGCAGCGCGTCGTGGTCGGGTGCCGCCTCCAGCAGTGCGGTGCGCACGCCCTGCAGCAGCCGGGCATCGCCGCACACCGCATGCGCGTCCAGCAGGATGGCGACCGACATCAGCTGCTCGGCGGTGGGGGCCAGCAGCCAGCCGCGCACACGCTGCACCCACTCGCTGGCGCTGGCCCGCCAGGCCGGCTGGTTGACCATGATGCGGCCCGGGCACTCGGGGTAGCCAAAGCCGGCCAGCGCGGCCGAAAAGCGCTGGCACACCGCCGGCAGGTCTTCGGGCGGCGTGTAGCCGTCGGCGAGCACCAGGCCGTTGTCCTGGTCGGTCTTCAGCAGCTGCTCGCCGCGGCCTTCGCTGCCCATCACGAACAGGCAGCTGTGGGCCACCAGGTCATCGGGCGCCACCAGTCGCCAGGTGCGCTCGAACAGCTGGGCATTGAGCGCCTGCACCAGCCGCGCGATCGGGCCCACCGGCGTGCCGCCGCCATGCAGCAGCCCCACCAGCTGCTGGATGCGCTCGGCCGGGCCGGCCAGCGCGGGCAGGTCGGGGGCCTCCAGGATCTCGCGTGTGATCAGGTACGAGCGGTTGGACAGGAAGCTGAGCATGTCCACCTGGTCCAGCGTGCCGTGCACGCGGGGCGGCGCGCCTTCTTCGGCCGGCGCATCGGCCACCACCAGCCGCCGCACGCGGTGGCGGATCATCGTGGCCTGGGCCTCGAACAGCCAGGCTTGCGGCGCCACCGTCACCAGCTGCCAGCTGGCCAGCCGGCCCACCGGCAGCTGCTGCAGCGGCGTGCCCTGCAGGATGGCGCGCTGCAGCCCGGTGGTGGTGAAGATGCCCAGCCGCGGCGGCGTGCGGCTGTCGTCGCGCACCAGCACATGGTCGGTGCGGTGCTCGGCGAACACCCGCACCACGGCCACCACGTCGGTGGCCGCGTCCACCTGCTGCACCGGCCGCACGCCGGCCTGCTGCACCCGGGCCATCGCCAGCGACTGCATCTGCCGCTGGCTGCC
>NZ_CAXFDV010000273.1:0-12959 GCF_964001545.1 uncultured Aquincola sp. | reverse complement strand
GGATGTGTTGAAGTTGCTGTCACCGCCGCAGCGGACCAGCCCGGCATCGACGAGACGCAGTTTCTCGACAGCCGGGAAGACGGACAAACGATGATTTCGAACAGGATGGTTGCGCTGGCAGCAACCCAAGTGGCACGGCACGGCCAATCAGCCCCGAGAGGGCTCTGCAGCGTGGGTGCCAGGGTTGCTGCTGTCGAGCGCCCGGGAACACGGGCTTCGCTTCACGCCTTCAGGCAGGGAGGTGGCCGTCAGCGATAGGCCGACGGTCCCACAGATGACAGGGCTGACAGACCCGCAGCCGGGCCGCCCCAAGGCGGGTCGCTGGATCTAGATCCGGCCCTCTTCCACCGCATGGCACGCCACGCGGATGCCCTGGAAGTGGTTCAGCGCCGGCCGCTCGCTCTTGCAGCGGGCGTTGGCATGCGGGCAGCGCGGGTGGAAGGCGCAGCCCGTGGGCGGGTTCAGCGGGTTGGGCACCTCGCCCTGCACCGGCGTGCGGGCGCGGCCGGTCATGTGGATGTCCGGAATCGCGTCCAGCAGCATGCGGGTGTAGGGGTGCCGCGGCTGGCTGAACAGCTGGGCCTTGTCGGCCAGCTCCACCAGCCGGCCCAGGTACATCACCCCCACCTGATCGGCCACGTGCCGCACCACCGCCAGGTTGTGCGAGATGAACAGGTAGGTCAGGCCCTGCTGGCGCTGCAGGTCCTTCATGATGTTGAGCACCTGCGCCTGCACCGACACGTCCAGCGCCGAGGTGGGTTCGTCGCACACCAGGAACTCGGGCTGGGTGGCCAGCGCCCGCGCGATCGAGATGCGCTGCCGCTGCCCGCCCGAGAACTGGTGCGGAAACTTCTCGACGTCGGCCGCGCTCAGGCCCACCTGCTGCAGCAGCTCGCCCACGCGCTGGCGCAGTGTGTCCTTGTCGGTCACCAGGTCGTGTTCGCGCAGCGGCTCGCCGACGATGTCCAGGATCTTCCAGCGCGGGTTCAGGCTGGCATAGGGGTCCTGGAAGATCATCTGCATGCGCCGACGCAGCGCCCGCGCGCCGGGCGACGCGAACACCGTGCGCGTGTCCTGCCCGTCGAACTGCACCGAGCCGCGCGTGGGCCCGTACAGGCCCACCAGCAGCCGCGCCACGGTGCTCTTGCCGCAACCCGATTCGCCCACCAGCGCCAGCGTCTTGCCGCGCTCGATGCTGAAGCTCACGCCATCGACCGCATGCACGAACTGCCGGGGCTTGCGCTCGACCACGCGGTTGAGCCAGGGCGCCGAGACGTCGAAGATCTTGGCCAGGTCGTTGACCTCTACGAGGCTCATGCTGCCGCTCCCTGCACCAGCCAGCAGGCGGCCCGCGTGGCGCCGGCGTCCATCAGGCCGGGGCGCTCTTGCCGGCAGCGGTCGAACACCCGCGGGCAGCGCGGGTTGAAGGCGCAGCCGGTGGGAATGGCATTCAGGCGGGGCATGGAACCGTCGATCTGCAGCAGGCGTTCGCGCTCTTCATCCATCGCGGGAATGGAGCCCATCAGGCCATAGGTGTAGGGGTGGGCCGGGCGGTGGATCACCTCGTGCACCGGCCCGATCTCGGCCACGCGGCCGGCGTACATCACGGCCACGCGGTCGCAGGTCTCGGCGATCACACCCATGTCGTGCGTGACCAGCATCACCGCGGCACCGCGCTCCTTGCAGATGCGCTTGAGCAGCGAAATGATCTGCGCCTGGATGGACACGTCCAGCGCGGTGGTGGGCTCGTCGGCCACGATGAGCTTGGGCTCGGCCGCCAGCGCCAGCGCAATCACCACCCGCTGCCGCATGCCGCCCGAGAACTGGTGCGGGTACTGGTCGATGCGCGCTTCGGCCGCCGGAATGCCGGTGTCGCGCAGCAGCTGGATGGCGCGCTCACGCGCCTGCGACTCACTCAGCGGCAGGTGGGTGCGGATGGTTTCCACCAGCTGGCGGCCGATGGTGTACAGCGGGTTCAGCGAGGTCAGCGGGTCTTGAAAGATCGCGCCGATCTGCCGGCCGCGGATGGCGCGCATCTGCTCGTACGGCAGGTTGTCGATGCGTTGGCCGTCCAGCAGGATCTCGCCGCCGGCGATGCGGCCGGGCGGCTCAAGCAGGCCGATGATGGCCGCGCCGGTGAGCGACTTGCCGGCGCCGGATTCGCCGACCACGCCCAGGATTTCGCCGGGGCGGATCTCGAACGAGATGTCGTCCAGCGCCAGCAGGTTGCCGCGCCGGGTGGGGAACTCCACCCGCAGGTGGCGTACTTCAAGCAAGGGTGCCGTCATGAGTGAAAACAATCAACGCAGGCGCGGGTTGAGCGCGTCGCGCAGCCAGTCGCCCAGCAGGTTCACCGACAGCGCGATCAGCACCAGCATCGCGCCGGGGAAGATGGTGATCCACCATTCGCCGGAGAACAGGAAGTCGTTGCCCACGCGGATCAGCGTGCCCAGCGAGGGCTGCGTCGGCGGCACGCCCACGCCCAGGAAGGACAGCGTCGATTCGGTGAGGATGGCCAGCGCCACCTGGATGGTGGCCAGCACCAGCACCGGGCCCAGCACATTGGGCAGCACATGCTTCCACATGATGCGGCCCGAGCTGACGCCGATGACCCGCGCCGCCTGCACGTACTCCTTGCTGCGCTCCACCATGGTGGAGCCGCGCACCGTGCGCGCATAAGGCACCCAGCCCGGTATCGCGATGGCCAGAATCAGCACCGCGAAGGCCAGCGTGTCGTGCGCATTGGGGAACATGGCGCGGCCCACGCCGTCGATCAGCAGCGCGATCAGGATGGACGGGAACGACAGCATCACGTCGCACACCCGCATGATGAAGGCATCGGTCTTGCCGCCGACGAAGCCGGACAGCAGGCCCAGGCCCACCCCCAGCACCACCGACAGCAGCACCGAGGCGATGCCCACCAGCAGCGAGATGCGTGCGCCGTACATCAGCGCCGACAGGATGTCGCGGCCCTGGTCATCGGTGCCGAACAGGTACTTGCTGCTGCCGCCCTCCTGCCAGGCCGGCGGCAGCCGCGCATCCGACAACTCCAGCGATGCCAGGTCGAACGGGTTGTGCGGCGCCACCACGTCGGCGAACAGCGCGCAGAACAGGCACACCGCCGCGATCAGGGCCGCGGCGATGGCCATGGGCGAGCTGCGGAAGCTGTACCAGACGTCGCTGTCCAGCGCGCGGCGCCACCAGGAAGGGGCGGCTGCAGAAGCGGTGCTCATTTGGCTTTGACCGTGACCCACTTAAAGAACATGCGGTTGTCGGGCAGCTGCACCAGGCTCACGTTGCTGCGCATCGCCCAGGCCAGCGCCTGCTGGTGCAGCGGAATGTGGCCCACGTCGTCGGCGTGGATCTTGAACGCCTCGCGGATGTAGGCGTTGCGCTTGGCATCGTCGATCTCGGAGGCGATCTTCGCGGCCAGTTCGTCGAACTTCGGGTTGCTGTAACTGCCCAGGTTGAACTGGCCCTGGCCCTTGTCGGTGGGCGTGGCCATCAGCGCCGAGATGGCGTCATGCGCATCGGTGGTGCTGGGCGTCCAGCCCAGCAGGTAGAAGCTGGTGTCGCGGCGCAGGATCTTCGGGAAGTAGGTGTTCTTGGTCTCGGTCTGCAGGTTCACCTTGACGCCGATGCGCGCCAGGCTGGCGGCCACGGCCTGGCAGATCGGGCCGTCGTTCACGTAGCGGTCGTTCGGGCAGTTCATGCCCACCTCGAAGCCGTTGGGGTAGCCGGCCTCGGCCATCAGCTTCTTGGCGGCTTCCACGTCGTAGGGCAGCCGCTTGTTCATGTCGGCCTGGAAGCCGCGGATGCCCGGGCCCACCATCAGCGCGGTGGGCGACGAGGCATTGCGCATCACGCGCGACTTGATCGCGTCGATGTCGATGGCCTGGTAGAACGCCTTGCGCACCCGCACGTCCTTGAAGGGGTTCTTGCCCTTGACGTTGGAAAACAGCAGCTCGTCGCGCTTCTGGTCCATGCCAAGGAAGATGGTGCGCAGCTCCGGGCCTTGCAGCACGGTGAAGCCACCGGCCTTCAGGCGCTCCACGTCCTGCAGCGGCACCGGCTCCATCACGTCCACCTCGCCCGACAGCATCGCGGCCACGCGGGTGGCGTCGTTGCCGATGGGGGTGAACACCACCTCGTCGACGTTGCCCTCGAACTTCTCGAAGTAGTTGTTGTTGCGCACGATCACCGTGCGGGTGGAAGGCTGGCGCTCCTTCAGGCGGTAGGGGCCGGTGCCGTTGGCCTTGAAGCTGGCGTAGTTCTCGATGCCCTTGCGGCGGTCCACCGGGCGCTCGGCCTTGTTCTCCTCACACCACTTCTTGCTCATGATGAACAGGCTGGTGAGGGTGTCGGGCAGGATGGGCAGCGGCGCGCTGGTCTCGATGTCGACCGCGAAGTCGTTGACCTTGCGCACTTCCTTGATGGGGTTGGTGTAGCCCTTCATGTCGGAGCCTTCGGAGGCGCCGCGCTTGAAGGAGAACACCACGTCGTCGGCCGTGAACGGCGTGCCGTCGTGGAAGGTGACGCCCTTGCGCAGGTCGAAGCGCCACACGGTGGGCGAGGTCTGGGTCCACTTGGTGGCCAGGCCCGGCTTGAGCGACATGTCCTTGCCGCGGCTGACCAGCGGGTCGTAGATGTTCTGGGTGAAGCTGAGCTGCAGCGTTTCGTTCAGCGAGTGCGGGTCCATCGACTGCACGTCGCCGACGTCGGCCACGCGCAGCGTGACGGCCTGGGCCAGGCCGCAGGCCAGGGCGAGCGCGGTGGCAAGAAGGGTGGGCTTGAACTTCATGGTGAGGGCTTCCACGGCTAACGCAGGGACAAGGGACGAACAGCGATCAATGGCCGGCAGTGCTGCCATCGATGCGCAGGCGGGGGTCGACCGCGAAATAGAGCAGGTCGACCAGCAGGTTGATGAGCACGAAGATCAGTGCCACCAGGCACAGGTAGGCCGCCATCACCGGGATGTCGGCGAACTGCACCGCCTGGATGAACAGCAGGCCCATGCCGGGCCACTGGAACACCGTCTCGGTGATGATGGCAAAGGCGATCAGGCCGCCCAGCTGCAACCCGGTGATGGTGATCACCGGCACCAGCGTGTTCTTCAGCGCATGGCCGAAGTACACCGCGCGGGTGTGCAGGCCGCGGGCGCGCGCGAACTTGATGTAGTCGGCGCGCAGCACCTCCAGCATCTCCGAGCGCACCAGCCGCATGATCAGCGTGAGCTGGTAGATGGACAGCGTGATGGCGGGCAGCACCAGGTGCTTGAGGCCATCGACCGTGAGAAAGCCGGTGGTCCAGCCGCCGAGGGACACCACCTCGCCGCGGCCGAAGCTGGGCAGCACCTTGAGCGTGACCGCGAACACCAGGATCAGCAGGATGCCGATCAGGAAGGTGGGCAGCGACACGCCCAGCAGCGAGAAGGTCATCATGGCCTGCGCCATGAAGTTGCCCCGCCGCAGCGCCGCATACACGCCCATGGGCACGCCGATCAGCAGCGCGATGACGGCCGCGGCCAGCGCCAGCTCCAGCGTGGCCGGAAAGCGCTCGGCGATCAAGGAAGAGACCTTGCGGCCCTGGCGCAGGCTGAGGCCGAACTCACCTTGCACTGCATTGCCGACGAAGGCGGCGAACTGCACCGGGAAAGGCTTGTCCAGGCCGAGGTCGGCGCGCAGTTGCTGGCGCTGCTCGGGCGTGGCGTCCTGACCCAGCAGGTTGGTGACCGGATCGCCCACGTACTGGAACAGCATGAAGGCGATGAAGGCGACCGTCAGCATGACGACGATGGCCTGGACCAGCCGGCGGAAGATGAAAACAAGCATGTGCTGGGAAGAGAAGCCGGCGCCGCTCAGTCGGCCGGCTTGCCTGGTTGAAACGCGATGGGCGCGGTGACCGGCCTGTGAGGCCGGCCCCGCGAGAAGGTTCAATCGATGCGGACGGTGCGCATGTCCAGCCGGTTGTCGGCCCGGTGCGCCACCTCCACATTCTTCTTCATCGCCCAGGGGATGACCTGGTTGTGCAGCGGGATGTGCGAGACGTCCACGTGCGACAGCAGCAGCGCCTGCTCGATCAGCGCGTTGCGGTTGCCCTGGTCCACTTCCTTCTTGATGCGCTCGACCAGCGCATCCATCTGCGGATTGCTGTAGCGGCCGATGTTGTAGTTGCCATCGCCCTGCGCACCCACCGAGCGCACCAGCGACTGCAGCGAATACAGCGCGTCGAAGGTGGGCACGCCCCAGCCCAGCATGTAGATGCTGGGTTCAAAGCGCTGCAGCATCGGGAAGTAGGTCACCAGCGGCAGCGTGCGCAGCTTGGCCTTGACGCCGATGCGCGCCCACATGGCGGTGATGGCCTGGCAGATCTCTTCGTCGTTGATGTAGCGGTTGTTGGGGCAGGCGAAGTCGACCTCGAAGCCGTTGGCATAACCCGCCTCGGCCAGCAGCTTGCGCGCGTCGTCGGGGCTGTAGGGCCAGCGGGCGTCGGCCTTCCTGGTCCAGCCGTTGACCTGCGGCGCGATCAGCGTGCCGGTGACCTGGCTCAGGCCGCGCATGGTCACGCGGTGGATGGTCTGGATGTCGATGGCCTGGTACAGCGCCTTGCGCACCCGCACGTCCTTCAGCGGGTTCTTGCCCTTGATGTTGGAGCCGGGCAGTTCGTCGCGGAACTGGTCCATGCCCAGGAACATCGTGCGGTTCTCGGCGCCGTCCAATACCTTGAGGTTGGCGGCGGCGCGCAGCTTGGGCAGGTCGGCCGGCGACGGGTCGAGCACCAGATCCACCTCGCCCGACAGCAGCGCGGCCACGCGGGTGGCTTCGGCCTTGATCGGCGTGTAGACGATCTCGGTGACGTTGCCGTTGGACTTGCCCCACCAGGCCGGGTTCTTCTCCAGCACCAGCTTCACGTCCGGGTCCCAGCTCTTGAGCATGAAGGGGCCGGTGCCGTTGGCATGGCGGTGGGCGTAGTTCTCTTCCTTGGTCTTGATGTCCTTGGGCGAGGTGCTCTTGTTCTTCTCGGCCCACTCCTTGTCCATCATGCGCAGCTCGGTCAGCTGGCGCAGCAGCACCGGGTTGGGCCCGCGGGTGATGATGTCGATGGTCTCGTCGTCCACCTTCACCACCTTGTCGATGCCCTGGGTGAAGACGCCGTAGTTCGACGTCTTTTCCATCGCGCGGTTGATCGAGAACACCGCATCGTCGGCATTGAAGGCCGAGCCGTCATGGAACTTCACGCCCTTGCGCAGCTTGATGCGCACCTGCGTCGGGCTGACCTGCTGCCAGCCGGTGGCCAGCAGCGGTTCCAGGTCGAACTTGGCGTTGTAATAGAACAGCGACTCGTAAACGGTCGCGTGCACGCCATTGGCCAGCGCGTTGTTTTGCGAGTGGATATCCCAGGTGGGGATATCACTGGCACTGGCCCACTTGAATGTTTTGGCGTGGGCAGGCAGTGCTGCGAAAACAACTGCAAACACCACCGGCACCCAGGCCGATGTCTTGGAATGCACCACCGTGGGTACTCCTCCTGGAAAAGCCCGGATCATCCGCAAAAGGCGTGCCGCCCGCCAAGGCGGGTAAGTCCGTAGCTGAAAACGACGATACCGGCGCAAGGCCGGTATCGCAGGGTGGCTGGCGGACCGCGCCGCCAGGTCGTCAAACCATCAGAACGTGTGGCGGATGCCCACACCGAAGGTGGTGGACTTGCCGCCGGGGTTCACGCCCACGCCGTTCCACACCGGCACTTCACGCAGGCCGGTGGCCACCAGGAAAGGCTCCGGACCGCCGTTCAGGCGGGCACCCGGGCCCACCAGGATGGAGCTGCCTTCGTCGTCCTTCAGCCAGCCCAGGCGGGTGTACAGCGCAGTGCGCTTGCTCAGCAGGTAGTCGGCGCCGATCACCAGGGCCTTGTCCTTGCCTTCGGTGAAGTTCTTGAACTCCTGGATGCCGTACATCGCGCCGATCTGCAGGTTGCTGCCGATCAGGTAGCGGGCACCCACCGCGAAGGAGCGGATGTCCACGCCGTTGCGCATCGCGGCGATGGGCGACGACTTCACGTCGTACGAACCTTCGCCGTAGGCCGCAGCCACGGCCCAGCCGCCGGCGGCGATGTAGCGGCCCGACACCACGTAGCTCGTGTAGTCGCCCAGCACGGCCAGCGGCGTGGCGCCCAGGTACAGCGGCACGTCGAAGCGGTTCTTGTGATACGCGGCCGAGACACTGGCGCCCTCGCCCAGCGGCACCGGGTTCTGCGCCCAGTTCACGAACGCGCCCCAGGTCTTGCCCGCGCCCTCGGCGCCGGCCGATTGGCCACCCAGGATCTGGCGCGAGCCGTCGGTCACGCCACGGGCGGCGCCGGTCACGCCCGACTTGCTCACGCCGGCGTTCGGCGACACGGCCACGCTGGCGGTGAACTGGCCCAGCTTGGCCCAGTAGCTCACCTGGTTGTCCTGGCGCACCTGCAGCTGGTTGATGGTCAGCAGGCCGGTGAAGAGGTCGGTGCCGGCCAGCCGTTCCGTCGTGGAAAAAGCCTTGGCGTAGAAGAACGGGGCGTATTGGCGGCCCAGGCGCACTTCGCCGTAAGGCGTGGTCAGCGACACATAAGCCTGGCGACCCCAGGTGCGGCCGTCATTGCCCAGGGTGCCCGTGTCGGGCGTGGGCTGCATTTCCAGCACGAAGGACGCCTTCAGTCCGCCGCCCAGGTCTTCGGTGCCGCGGAAACCCAGGGCGCTGATCGACGACATGCTGGGCGCCAGGCGTTCCTGGCGGCCCACACGGCTGGGCAGCACGGAGGAAACGCCAGCGGTACGGTCGGTGGTATCCACCGCCATGTCCAGGGTGCCATAGATCTCGACCGAGGACTGCGCTTGGGCGGTGATCGCAAAAAGGGAGGCTGCGGCAGCCAGAATCTTGAGTTTCATTGGGGTCTCCGTGCAGCGAGTGGATTTCGCCTGTCTATGGACTCAGCGGGGCCATTATTGCCAGCACGTGAATCACAAGATTCGCCTTGTTGCAGCGCTTGCACAGGAAAAAACCCCTATCAACCCTGTCACCTGCGCAACTCACGGACGAAAAAAAGCCGCCCGAAGGCGGCTTTCGTGTTGCTGAAGCAAGCTGCCCGAGGGCAGCGATGCATCAGAACGAGTGGCGGACGCCGACTTCGAAGCCGGACGAATCGTCGCCCAGCGCCGAGCCCTTGCCACCCACGGTGTAGTAGGCGCCGCCGTCGTTCTTGATGATGGCGTACGTGGTGTACAGCGCGGTGCGCTTCGACAGGTTGTGGACGTAGCCCAGCGCGAACTGGTCGGCGTCGTTGCCGTCGATCGAACCCTTGCCTTGCACCTTGGTGTACGAAGCGCGGATCAGGCCAGCGCCGACCGGCACCGAGCCACCGAACGTGTAATGACGTTCCTTGGCCGAGCGGAACTTGTTTTCCGACACGATGCCGTTCAGCTTGAAGGCGCCGAAGTCGTACATGGCAGCGATGCCACCGGTCTTGAAGTCGTCTTCGTTGGTCGACTCGGTCTGGCCGTAGAAGCCACCGACGTTCAGGGGACCAGCGGCGTAGCCCAGACGGCCACCCATGTACTTCTTGCCAGCGGTGCCTTCGCCAGCGGCGACCGACACTTGACCGTAGAAGCCACCCAGGTTGCTGGGCAGGAAGTAGCTGACCATGTTGTCAGCACGAACCAGGGTGTCCAGAGCCGGACGCTGAGCGGCGGCAGCGGTGGCGACACCGGTGTGCAGCTTGCTCACGTCGCCGACACCGTTGGTGCCGAACACGTCGAAGTCGGCGTAGCCCGTGAAGGTCGGGACCAGGTCACGACCCAGACGCACTTCACCGAAGTCGCCCATCAGGCTGATGGTCGAACGACGATGCCAGAAACGCGAAGCGTTGCTGGTGCCGTCGTCGTTGTTGATCGCCGATTCCAGCCAGAAGCCGGCCTTCAGGCCACCGCCCAGGTCTTCCACGCCGCGGAAACCGAGGCGGCTCGAAGCCAGACCGCTGTTGGTCAGCTCGGTCAGCTTGGTGCCGTTGTTGTCGGTGTAGCGGACGGCAGCGTCAACGATACCGAACAGGGTGACGGACGACTGCGCAGCGGCCACGCCCGAGAAGGCGCCCAGAACGGCCAGAGCGAACAGAGATTTTTTCATTGCATCGATCTCCTAGGTTGAACAAGAGGTCCCGCTCACGACTTCTGCCCGACTCCGAGGAACCAGAACTGCCGCGCAGGCCAACCTCCTTTGCGGAAGCTGGGCGGATTGCACCAGACGACCCGGTGCGATGCAAAGAATTGACCGCGTAAACCGCCCTTGTGTTGGCTTGACGCAACGCAGCGTCAACCCTGCCTCCAGGGTGCACCGGCGGGGTTTGGGTATCCTTTCCCTCACCATGATCCAAGTCGATGCCCTGCTGAATGCCGCCGATACGGCCCTGCGCACCCTGTCCGGCGGCGCCCGGGCCGCGCGGCCGCTGCCCACGGCGCCCGAGACCGCCGGCCAGGAGCTGGCCCCCGACGAGCGGCGCCTCTCCGGCGCGCTGATGCGGGTCAACCACGTGGGCGAGGTGTGTGCCCAGGCGCTCTACCAGGCCCAGGCGCTCACGGCCCGCGACCCCGCGCTGCGCGAGGCGATGAACCAGGCCGCCAGGGAAGAGCTGGACCACCTGGCCTGGACCGCGCAGCGGCTGGAAGAACTGGGCGACCGGCCCAGCCTGCTCAACCCGCTGTGGTACGCCGGCGCCTTCGCCATCGGCCTGGTGGCCGGGCGCGCCAGCGACGCGGTGAGCCTCGGCTTCCTGTCGGAAACCGAACGCCAGGTGGAACAGCACCTGGACAGCCACCTCGACCGGCTGCCGCCGCAGGACGAGCGCTCACGCGCCATCGTCGCGCAGATGAAGACCGACGAAGCCCGCCACGCCCAGCATGCCGACGAAGCTGGCGCCCAGCCGCTGCCGCGTGCCGTGACCGGCCTGATGCGGGCGGCCAGCAAGGTGATGACCTTCACCGCGCACCGCATCTGAAGCTTGCAGCGGGCGCGGCGACGCGCCGGTGCAAGCTCAGGCGTTGACGATCTCGAAGCTCGTCGTCACCTCGGCCGTCTTGGCCAGCATGATGGTGGCCGAGCAGTACTTCTCGTGCGACAGCTCGATGGCCCGGGCCACCGCCGCCTCGGGCAGGTGGCGGCCGCTCACCTTGAAATGAAGCTGGATGCGGGTGAACACCTTGGGGTCCACCGGCGCGCGCTCGGCCGACATCTTCACCTCGCAGCCGGTCACGTCGTGGCGGCCACGCTTGAGGATCAGCACCACGTCGTAGGCCGTGCAGCCACCCGCGCCGGCCAGCAGCGTTTCCATCGGCCGCGGCGCCAGGTTGCGGCCGCCGCCGTCAGGTGCGCCGTCCATGTTCAGCAGATGGCCGCTGCCGGTCTCGGCGACGAAGCCCATGCCCGTGGCGGGCACCCAGTTGATCGTGCATTCCATCGCTGTGTTGCACCGTGACGGTGCTTTTGTGTCTACGTGATGGGAATTTTGCAACGCGAACCGACGCCGGGACGCGGCCAAGGGCAGATTTTCGTCGCCCCGTTATTGCGGCGCAGCAACCTAGCTGCTAGAGTAAACCCCAGTGGTGTGCTGCTCAGCGCATCGACCGTTTGTCTCCTCCACCTCCTCCATTGGTGGATTCGGCCCGAGGCGCAAGCCTCGGGCCTTTTTCTTTATGATGCGGCGCCGCATCAGAAGAAAGACGACCGTCACCATGGCAGGCGCCAGCCCCCAGCGATCCTCCCGCGGCAGTACCCCCCACCCCGACTACCTGCGCAAGATTCTCACGGCGCGCGTCTACGACGTGGCCATCGAGTCACCGCTCGACCATGCCCGCAACCTGTCCAAGCGGGTGGGCAACCAGGTCTTCCTCAAGCGCGAAGACCAGCAGCCGGTGTTCAGCTTCAAGCTGCGCGGCGCCTACAACAAGATGGCCCACCTGTCGGCCGAGCAGCTGGGCCGCGGCGTCATCTGCGCCTCTGCCGGCAACCATGCCCAAGGCGTGGCGCTGAGCGCCAAGCGGCTGGGCGCCAAGGCCGTGATCGTGATGCCGGTGACCACGCCGCGGGTGAAGGTGGACGCCGTCAAGGCGCTGGGCGGCGACGTGGTGCTGTTCGGCGACAGCTACTCCGATGCGGCCGAGCATGCCAAGCAGCTGCAGGCCGAGCGTGGCCTGACCTTCGTGCACCCGTTCGACGACCCGGACGTGATCGCCGGCCAGGGCACCATCGCGATGGAGATCCTGCGCCAGCATGAAGGCCCGATCGACGCGGTGTTCGTCGCCATCGGCGGCGGCGGGCTCATCTCGGGCGTGGCCGCGTACATCAAGGCGGTGCGGCCCGAGATCCGCGTGATCGGCGTGCAGACCACCGACTCCGACGCGATGGTGCGCTCGGTGCGCGCCGGCAAGCGCGTGGCGCTGAACGACGTGGGCCTGTTCGCCGACGGCACGGCCGTCAAGCTGGTGGGCGAAGAAACCTTCCGCATCGCCCGCGCGCTGGTGGACGAGTACGTGGTGGTGGACACCGACGCCGTGTGCGCCGCCATCAAGGACGTGTTCCAGGACACCCGCAGCATCCTCGAGCCCTCGGGCGCGATGGGCGTGGCCGCGATCAAGCAGTACGTGGACACGAACAAGGTCAAGGGCAAGACCTTTGTCGCCATCACCTGCGGCGCCAACATGAACTTCGACCGGCTGCGCTTCGTGGCCGAGCGGGCCGAGGTGGGTGAAGAACGCGAGGCGGTGTTCGCCGTCACCATCCCCGAGGCGCGCGGCTCGTTCAAGCGGTTTTGCGAGCTGATCGGCCCGCGCAGCGTCACCGAGTTCAACTACCGCATCTCCGATGCCGAGACGGCGCATGTGTTCGTCGGCGTGTCCACGCAAAAGCGCGAAGAAGCCCACACGCTGGCGCGCAGCT
>NZ_CAXFDV010000272.1:0-5909 GCF_964001545.1 uncultured Aquincola sp. | reverse complement strand
TATGCGCTGCTGGTGCTGGGCACCGTGGCATGGTCGCTGTGGGAAGTGGGGCTGGACTGGTGGCCACTGGCCGCGCGCGGCGACGTGATCTTCGTGCTCGGGCTGTGGCTGCTCACGCCCTGGGTGGCGCGTGGCCTGGGCCTGGCCGAAGGCGGACGCGGCGGCGGTGCCTGGAGCGGCCCTCGCGGCTGGCTGGGGCTGCTGCTGGGCCTGTTCCTGTTGCTGGCGGTGGCTTCGTGGTTCGTCGACAAGCACCGCATCGAAGGCACCGCGCCGCCGCCGCTAGCCAGCAGCGCGGCTGCCGCCTCGGCCCCCGTGCCGGATGGGGAGTGGCATGCCTACGGGCGCACCGGCGCGGGCCAGCGCTATTCGCCGTTGAGCCAGATCACGCCGGAGAACGTGGACAAGCTGGAAGTGGCCTGGGAGTACCGCACCGGCGACGTGCGCGGCCGCCCCGGCGACCCCAAGGAAACCACGTTCGAGGTGACGCCGCTGAAGGTGGGCAACCGGCTTTTCCTGTGCACGCCGCACCAGTCGGTGGTGGCGCTGGATGCCACCACCGGCCAGCAGCTGTGGCGCTTCGAGCCGCAGATCCAGGGCGCCGGCGCACTGGCGCTGCAGCACCTGACCTGCCGCGGCCTGTCGTACCACGCGCCGCGCAGCACGCCGGCCGGCAATGCCGCGCCCGACGCGGCAGTGGCTTCGGCCGCCAGCGCACCGGCCACGCCGCCGCCGGCCACGGCCTGCCACAACAAGCTCTTCATGCCCACGGCCGATGGCCGCGTGATCGCGCTCGACCCCGACACCGGCAGCCGCTGCCAGACCTTCGGCGTCAACGGCCAGATCGACCTGTGGACGCAGATGCCCAACGTCAAGCCGGGCTCGTACTACAGCACCTCGCCGGTGGTGGTGACGGACAAGCTGCTGGTGGTGGGCGGCACGGTGCTGGACAACGTGTCCACCGCCGAGACCTCGGGTGTCATCCGCGCCTACGACATCGACACCGGTGCGCTGGTGTGGAACTGGGATTCGGGCAACCCCGACGTGACCGAGCCGCTGCCCCCGGGCCAGACCTACACGCCCAATTCGCCCAACAGCTGGTCCATCAGCAGCGTGGACGAAGCGCTGGGCCTGGTGTACGTGCCCATGGGCAACCAGCCGCCCGACCAGTGGGGCGGCAAGCGCAGCGCGTCGGTGGAAAAGTACTCGTCCTCGGTGGTGGCGCTGGAGCTGGCCACCGGCAAGGTGCGCTGGGTGTTCCAGACGGTGCACCACGACCTGTGGGACTACGACGTGCCGGCCCAGCCGACGCTGGTGGACCTGACGGTCAACAACCGCTCGGTGCCGGCGCTGGTGCAGCCCACCAAGCAGGGCGAGCTGTTCGTGCTGGACCGCCGCACCGGCCAGCCGCTGCTGCCGGTGACCGAAGAGCCGGCCCCGCAAGGCGCGGCCGAAGGCGACCGCACCGCGCCCACGCAGCCGCGTTCGGCGCTGTCCTTCGATCCGCCGCCGCTGCGCGAGCGCGACATGTGGGGCGGCACGATGTTCGACCAGCTGGCCTGCCGCATCGCCTTCAAGCGGCTGCGCTACGAGGGCCGCTTCACGCCGCCTTCGGTCGGCGGCTCGCTGATCTACCCGGGCAACTTCGGCGTCTTCAACTGGGGCGGCGTGTCGGTCGATCCGCAGCGGCAGATCGTGTTTGCCACGCCCACCTACCTGGCCTTCGTGTCGCAGCTGGTGCCGCGGCCGGACGACAGCGCGATGCTGGTGCAAGGCGGCACGCCGCCCGAGGGTGGGCTGCCCGCGCTGAACGAAAACTTCGGCGCGCCCTTCGCCGTCAAGCTGGGCCCCTTCACCTCGCCGCTGGGCCTGCCCTGCCAGGCGCCGCCCTGGGGTTATGTGGCCGGGGCCGACCTGGTGAGCGGCCACAAGATCTGGATGCACAAGAACGGCACGGTGCGCGACAGCTCGCCGCTGCCACTGCCCTTCCGCATGGGCGTGCCCAACCTGGGCGGGCCGATCACCACCGCCGGTGGCGTGGCCTTCCTGTCGGGCACGCTGGACTACTACGTGCGCGCCTACGACACCAGCAACGGCAAGCAGCTGTGGCAGCACCGCCTGCCCGCCGGTGGCCAGGCCACGCCCATGACCTACCTGGGTGCCGACGGCCGCCAGTACGTGGTGGTGGCCGCAGGGGGCCACGGCTCGCTGGGCACCAAGACCGGTGACAGCATGATCGCCTACGCCCTGCCGAAATGAGCCCCTTCTGGAGAATCCCTTGAGCCTGACCCCCACCCCCCTGCGCTACCAGCCCACGTTCGAGGCCGCCGAGCCCGACGAAGCCCAGACCGACCAGGACTTGCGCGATGCGCTGCTGGGCATCAGCCGCACGGTGGCGCGCGACGAAGGCCATGCCTACCGCAGCGTGCATGCCAAGAGCCACGGCCTGCTGCGCGGCAGCCTGACGGTGCAGCCCGGCCTGCCGCCCGAGCTGGCGCAGGGCCTGTGCGCGCAGCCGGGCACCTACGACGCGGTGGTGCGCCTGTCGTCGACACCGGGCGACCTGCTGGACGACGGCGTGTCCACGCCGCGCGGCCTGGCCTTGAAGCTGCTGGGCGTGGAGGGCGAGCGGCTGCCGGGCAGCCAGGCCGATGCCACGCAGGACGTGCTGATGGTCAACGGCCCGGTGTTCAGCGCACCCACGGCCGCCAAGTTCCTCAAGACCGTGAAGCTGCTGGCCGCCACCACCGACAAGGCGCCCAACGCCAAGAAGGTGCTGTCGGCCGCGTTGCGCGGGCTGGAATCCATCATCGAGAAGGCCGGTGGCGAAAGCGGGACGCTCAAGGCGCTGGGCGGCCACCCGGCCACCCACATCCTGGGCGAGACCTTCTTCAGCCAGGTGCCGGTGCTGTGGGGCCCGTACATGGCCAAGCTGTCGCTGGCACCGGCATCGCCCGAGCTGCAGGCGCTGACCGACCAGCCCATCGAACTCAAGGACCGGCCCCATGCGCTGCGCGACGAGGTGCGCCAGCATTTCGCCCGCCAGGGCGGCACCTGGGCGCTGCGGGTGCAGCTGTGCACCAACCTGGAGGCGATGCCCATCGAGGACGCCTCGGTGGAATGGCAGGAGCAGGACAGCCCCTGGCACACCGTGGCCACGCTCAGCCTGCCGCCGCAGGACAGCTGGCCCGATGCGCGGGCCGATGCGCTGGACGACGGCCTGTCGTTCAGCCCCTGGCATGGGCTGGCCGCACACCGGCCCATCGGCTCGATCATGCGGGTGCGCAAGGCGGCGTATGAAGCGGCTGCCAGCTTCCGCCGCGGGCACAACGGCGTGCCGGTGACGGAGCCGCGCAGCCTGCAAGACCTGCCGGGTTGAGGAAGGCCAGCCGGGCGCCAGAACTTGTCTAGACGTCTAGGGTATTCGATAGGTGTAGTATTGGGCCCACAGACACGCAAGACCTTCCATCCGTAGGTCTCTCGCCCACCCTCCGCTCCCTTGGAGGCTCGGGCCGATGCTCGCACCGCTCATCGATTCTCTTGCCGTCTTGCGGTGGCCCGCATGCGGGCTGGCGTCTGCTCACGATCACCACCGCGCCGGGCGGACCGATGGCTGTCGGCCATCGACGCCGGGCATTGCAGTGGTGGGCTGGATTCACTCAAAAACAGGAGCGCCCCATGGCCAAGGAAGAACTCATCGAGATGCGCGGCGTCGTGCAGGAAGTGCTGCCCGACTCACGTTACCGCGTGACGCTGGACAACGGTCACCAGCTGGTGGCCTACACCGCCGGCAAGATGCGCAAGCACCACATCCGCGTGCTGGCGGGCGACCGCGTGTCGCTGGAGCTGTCGCCCTACGACCTGAGCAAGGGCCGCATCAGCTTCCGTCACCTGGAAGAACGCAGCGGCGCACCGCGGCGCTGAGCCCGGCTCAACGCCACACGGTTTTCACCAGCGCGTCGCGCACGATCTCGCGCACCGCCTGCGCCACCGCCCGCACCGCGGCCGAGCCCGCCTGGCGGTGAGACAGCACCAGCGTGAGCACGCGCGGCACGGTGGGCCGCACGATGCCCGCCGCGCTCAGGCGGCCGGCCGCCAGCTCTTCATGCACCAGTTGGTAGGGCAGCACGCTGTACAGCCCGCCATGCATCACCAGGCCCTTCATCGTCAGCATGGAGTCGGCCTCCACCGCCACCTGCAGTTGAACGCCCACGCGGCGACACACCTCATCCAGCGCGGTACGCAGCCCGTTGGGGCGTGAGGCCAGCACCAGCGGCACGCCGGCCAGCCGCTTGAAGGGCAGGGCGGGCGCATCGGGCGCCAGTGCCCCGGGCGGGCCCACCAGCAGGCTGTCCACCACGCACAGCCGCTCTTCGCCCTTGGGGTCGAGCCGGCCGAAGCGGTTGATCACCGCCAGGTCCAGGTCGCCGCTGGCCAGCCGTTCGTCCAGCGCATGCGAAAAGCCGTCGACGAACTGCAGCCGGATGCGCGGATGCCGCTGCGCCAGGCGCTGGTGCAGCAGGCCCACCAGCGGCTGCGCCGCCGCCGGCACCAGGCCCATGCGCACCAGCCCGCCGGGCTGGCCCCCCAGTTCAGCCGCCTCGGCCGCCGCGCGCTGCATGTCGGCCAGCGCGGCCCGCAGGCGCGGCGCCAGCAGCTGCGCCGCTTCGGTCATGGCCACGCCGCGGCCGGTGCGCTCGAAGAGGCGAATGCCGAGGTCGGCTTCCAGGGCCGCCACATGGCGGCTGACCACCGACTGCGCCACGTCCAGCTGGGTGGCTGCGCGGGTGATGCTGCCGCCCTGGGCCACCGCCAGAAAGGCCTCGATGCGGTGCAGGTTCATGCTTTCAAAGCATATCTGAAATCGCCTGCGATATCTTTTTGGCAAGGGGGCCGCTGCCTACGATGGCTGCATGAGCTCTCCTGCCGTTCCCCTCGATCGTCTGGCGCCCCGGCGCGCCGCCTGGTTGCAGCGCCTGCTGCCCGACGGCGTGCCGCGCCTGTGGTGCCCGCTGCTCACGCCCTACACCGCTGAGGGCGCCATCGATGCTGAACGCCTGAAGGCGCACCTGCGCTTCCTGCAGCCGCATGTGCGCGGCCTGCTGGTGCCCGGCTCCACCGGCGATGGCTGGCAGCTGGCCGACGACGAGGTGCGCACGCTGCTGCAGCTGCTGATGGACGAGGCGCCGGCCCTGGGCCTGCACCTGCTGGTGGGCGTGCTCAAGCCGGGGCTGCAGGAGATGCTGGCCACGCTGGCCGAACTGCGGGCCTGGCTGTGCCAGCGCGCGGGTGTGGTGGATGCAGTGGACGAGCTGGCACTGGCCCGCGTGCTCCGCCACAGCGGTGTTGTCGGCTTTACCGTGTGCCCGCCGCATGGCGCGCAGCTGTCGCAGGCCGAGATCGCCGCTTCGCTGGACCGTGTGCTGGCCACCGGCCTGCCGATGGCGCTGTACCAGCTGCCGCAGGTCACCGGCAACGAGATGGCGCCGCAGACGGTGGCTGCGCTGGCCGACCGCCACGCCCATCTGTTGATGCTCAAGGACACCAGCGGCGCCGACCGCGTGGCAGCGGCCGGTTTTCGCCAGGCTTTCCTCGTGCGGGGCGCGGAGGGCGGCTACAGCCGGCACCTGGCAGCGGCGGGTGGCGACTACGACGGCTTTCTGCTGAGCACCGCCAATGTGTTTGCACCTCAGCTGGCTACCTTGCTGGCGCACCTGGACGCCGGCCGGCAGGCCGAGGCCGACGCCTTGTCGGCCCGGCTGCAGGCGGTGGCCGAGGCGGTGTTTGCCGCCGCCGCGCCGCTGCCCCATGGCAATGCCTTCACCAACGCCAACAAGGCGCTGGACCACTTCATGGCCCACGGCCCGCGGGCCGAGGCGGTGCCCGGCCCGCGTTTGCACTCCGGGCAC
>NZ_CAXFDV010000271.1:0-3361 GCF_964001545.1 uncultured Aquincola sp. | reverse complement strand
TTTCCTGCTCGGGCAGTTCGCTGTGCACCACGCCGCGGCCGGCGGTCATCCACTGCACGCCGCCATCGTCCAGCAGGCCTTCGTGGCCGGCACTGTCGCGGTGGCGCATGCGGCCGGCGATCATGTAGGTGATGGTCTCGAAACCGCGGTGCGGGTGGTCGGGAAAGCCGGCGATGTAATCGTCCGGGTTGTCGGTGCCGAAGGCATCCAGCATCAGGTACGGGTCCAGCCGCCGCTGCAGCGGCTGGGTGAGCACCCGGGTGAGCTTGACGCCCGCGCCGTCGCTGGTGGCCATGCCGGCGACCAGCCGCTCCACCGTGCGCGGACGCGCCACGGTGGCGGTGTCGGTGTCGAAATCGGTGGCGGTGGTCATGTCATGGCTCCTTGCGGTGGCGTTGGAAACAGGGCTCAGGCCGTCACGGGCAAGAGCGCGGCGATCTGCTCGCGGGCGCTGGCCAGGGCGGCGGCTTCGGCGTCCGGGCCCATGGCCAGGCCTTCGGCGTAGACAAAGCTCACGTCGGTGATGCCCAGGAAGCCCAGCACGTTGCGCAGGTAGGGCACCTGGGTGTCGTGCGGCTGGTCGCGGTACAAGCCGCCGCGCGTCAGCACCGCGATGACCTTCTTGTTCTTCAACAGGCCTTCGGGGCCGTTGGCGGTGTAGCGGAAGGTGACCTGGGCGCGCGCGATGGCATCGATCCAGTTCTTCAGCTGCGACGAGACGCCGAAGTTGTACATCGGCACGCCCAGCACCACCACGTCGGCGGCCTGGATCTCGGCGATCAGCGCGTCGTCCTGGGCCACGCGGGCGGCCTGCGCGGGGCTGCGCTGGTCGGCAGGGGTGAACAGCGCCCCCAGCGCGGCTTCGTCCAGCGCCGGGTGCGGCTGGGTGGTGAGGTCGCGGCGCACGACGGTGGCGCCGGTGTGGGCGGCGGCCAGGCCTTGCACCAGCTCATCGGCCAGCTTGGTGGAGTGGCCGTTCTGGCGGGCGCTGGAATTGACTTGCAGGATGTTCATGCTGGGGCTCCGTGACAAGGGGGTTTGTGTGTCCGTGCAGTCAATGTATTGGCGCAGCTGTCACATCACTAGCCACTGTTCTGGATAACATCGTTCCATGAGCGCAACAATGGATGCCGACGACGCGTTGTCGCCCAGCCTGCATGCCGACGACCTGCTGCTGTTCGCACGGGTGATCGAAGGCGGCAGCTTCAGCCGCGCGGCCGAGCGCCTGCGGCTGCCCAAGTCGACGGTGTCGCGCCGGATTGCCGCGCTGGAGCGCCGGCTGGGCGAGCGGCTGCTGCAGCGCACCACCCGCAAGCTGGTGATCACCGAATTCGGCCAGGGCGTGCTGGACCATGCCCGCGCCATTGCCGAAGAGGTGGATGGCACGCTGGCGCTGGCGCTGCACCGGCAGGCGATGCCCAGCGGCACCTTGCGCGTCTCGGCGCCGGCCGACTTCGCCAACATGGTGATGGCCGAGATGCTGGGTGAATTCGTCCAGAAGCACCGCGCGGTGACGCTGCAGCTGGACCTGACGCCGCGCCGGGTGGACCTGATCGCCGAGAGCTTCGACCTCGCCATCCGCATGGGGCTGGCGCCCGACGACAGCCAGCTGGCGGCGCGGCAGCTGGCCGTCTTCAGCACCGGGCTGTATGCCGCGCCCAGTTACCTGGCCGCCCATGGCGAGCCGCAGACGCCCGAGGTGCTGGACGCGCTGGATGCGCTGATGATCCTCAGCCGCTCGGGCGACCCCATGCCCTGGCAGCTCAGCCGCACGCTGGCCGACGGCACCGCGCAGCACTGGACCGGCACGCCGCCGCGCCGCACCGTGGCCAACCTGCCCGACCTGCTGATGCGCCTGGCCTGCGAGGGCGCGGGCATCGTGGCGGTGGGCGACTTCATGGCCGAAGACGCGGTGCGCCGCGGCGCACTGGTGCGGGTGCTGCCCGACTGGCGGCTGCCCAGCACCACCGCCTGGGCGGTGTTTCCCGGCCGGCGGCTGATGCCGGCCAAGACGCGTGTGTTCATCGACGCACTGGCCGCGCGGCTGCGCACCTGCGACGATGCCGGCAAGTTCTCGCCGCCCACGCCGGGCACCACACCCTGGCTGGCCGCCGCGCCGCCCTGACGGGCACGGGCGTTGCCCCGTGCCCTGTTCCTGGGCGCCCTGGCGCCCACCCATTCACCGGGAGATAGCCGTTGCCTGCCGATTCGCCCGAGACCTCCTCGCTGCCCGCGACGCCCAGCGCCGCTGAGTTGGCGCGCCGCTATGCCGCGGTGCGCCGCCACTCGCTGGCGCTGGCCGAGCCGCTCTCGGCCGAAGACCAGTGCGTGCAGTCCATGCCCGACGCCAGCCCCACCAAGTGGCACCTGGCGCACACCACCTGGTTCTTCGAAACGCTGGTGCTGCAGGCCGGTGACGCGGCCTACCAGGCCCATGACCCGCGCTTCGCGTTCCTGTTCAATTCGTATTACGAGTCCTTGGGCCCGCGGCACCCGCGGCCGCAGCGCGGGCTGCTGACGCGGCCCAGCCAGGCCGAGGTGCTGCGCTACCGCGCCGCGGTGGACGAGGCCGTGCTGGCCTTCCTGCCGCGTGCGCAGCCGGCGCAGCCGGCGCAGCTGCAGGCGCTGGAGCTGGGCCTGCACCATGAGCAGCAGCACCAGGAACTCATCCTCACCGACCTCAAGCACCTGCTGTCGCAGAACCCGCTGCAGCCGGCCTACCTGCCGGCCCCGGCCGCTGCTGCAGACAGCCGCGCCCCGGCTGCACCGGCCCGCTGGCTGCGCTTCGAAGGCGGCATCGCCCAGGTGGGCCACAACGCAGGCGACGGCTTTTCTTTCGACAACGAGACGCCCCGCCACGACGTGCTGCTGCGCCCTTTCGAGCTGGCGCAGCGGCCGGTGAGCTGCGGCGAGTTCATGGCCTTCGTGCAGGCCGGCGGCTACCGCGACCCGCAGTGGTGGCTGTCCGAAGGCTGGGCCGCGGTGCAGGCCGGTGGCTGGCAGGCACCCTCCGGCTGGACCGGCTGGGACGGCGATGCGCCGCAGCTGTTCACCCTGTTCGGCCTGCAGCCGCTGCGGCCCGATGAGCCGGTGTGCCATCTGAGCCTGTATGAAGCCGCCGCCTATGCCGCCTGGGCCGGTGCCCGGCTGCCGACCGAATTCGAATGGGAAACCGCGATGCGCCGCAGCGGCGCAACGCTGCGCCGGGCCGACGAGGCGCTGCACCCCCACCCGCGCGCCGTGGCACTGGAAGACAGCGCCGTGCCCCAGGGCCTGCACGAGGTGTGGGAGTGGACTCGCTCTTCCTACGACCCCTACCCCGGCTTCGTGCCGCTGGGGGGGCCGGCCGCCGAATACAACG
>NZ_CAXFDV010000270.1:0-7003 GCF_964001545.1 uncultured Aquincola sp. | reverse complement strand
GCCAAACCCGCGTACACGTTCAGCCGGGTCAAACCCAATGAGTGATCGTGGAACCACAAATGGCAAGCCTCTTGCCGGTGCGTGTACTGATAAGCCTTGGTTTGCCCTGGAAAAAACACATCTTCAGGATGGCCGTCGGACGATGCAGCCACCACGGCACCATGCATGTGCACCGTGGTGCGCGGCGCCGTGGCATCCGTGGCCCGGGCGCCGTGCACGGCCGTGCTGATGTTGTCGGCCAACGGGTGAGGCCCGAGCGAATTGGCAAAGCGGATGGTTTGTGGCGTGCCGGCCATGGCCTCGACCACCGGGCCTCCATAGGGCACGCCGCCGTAGCCCCAGGTGCGTGTCAAGGGCAGCCAGGGATGAAACCGGTGCCAGCCCTCGGCGGCGGGCAAAGTGAGGTTGCCCGTGACAATGCCCGGCCTGGGCAATTCCTGCAAATAACGCGGCAACAGCGAAACGCTGGAACGCACCGGTTGGGTGGTCGCCAAACCACCTGCCAATGCCACTGCAGCCCCCCCGCGCAAAACGGCCCTGCGCCCGATACCTTTTTTCATGCCTTCCTCCGTTGGTGGTGACAGATAAGACGAGGCGTGCCGCAGGGCTACTCACTTTCAATCGAGGCGAAAGGCGCGACAAGGCACGTTCAATTCGTGCAACATTTATTACTTCTAATATTAAGTGATAAATTGACGACTCGTCAGCTGACGCCGGCACCGGAGCCCATGGCGTGACCGAGTCCACACCCTCATCGGCGCTTGAACAACACGCCGACGGGCGTGAGCAAGGTTGACGCGGGTTCGCCACGCAGCGCGCGCGAGCGTCAGGGGCCGTTTCTTGACGGCGCCCGTAGCCCAGGGGGCGAACGGGCGTCGAGGTGGCCAGGCCGTCAGCGCACCACAGCGCCCACCGCGGCCAACCCCGCCACCACCCCCAACCCCACCGCCACGCCCCAGGCCCTGATGGCCTGCCGCCGCACCGCGCCGGCCGGCAGTGGCCGGCGGTGCAGCTGCAGGCAGATGCCCGAGGCCGTACCGCAGGCCACCAGCAGCAGCGCCATCACCAGCCCGGCGACCCCGCCGATGCCTTGGCGCAGCATCAGGCCGGCGACGCTGCCCAGCAGCGCGCCCAGCGCAAAGGAGCCGGCGGCGGGGTGTTGGCTGAGGCGCAGGGCAAGGCGGTTCATGGCGGGCGGGGTCATCCAGCGGGGTGGCGTGGGAGGGAGTCCAAATTGTCCCGACGCGTTCCGCGCCCCCATGCCCGCATCAGCGCCGTGAACACCGGCTAACCTTGCGGCCCGCCGGCGTGTGGCCCGGTGCGTTGGAGCCGATGTCCATGATTCGCCTGCACTACTACCCCGGCAATGCCAGCATGGCGCCCCATATCCTGCTGCAGGAACTGGGCGTGCCCTTCGAGCTGGTGCGGGTGGACCGCGAGGCCGCCGCGCACAAGTCGGCCGCGTACCTGAAGCTCAACCCGAACGGGCTGATTCCGGTGCTGGAAGACGGCGACCAGGTGCTGTACGAGACGGCGGCCATCCTGCTGCACCTGGCCGACACGCACCCCGAGGCGGTGCTGGCGCCCGGCGTGGGCACGCCGGAGCGGGCCCAGTACTACAAGTGGATGCTGTGGCTCAGCAACACGCTGCAGGCCATGCTCATTCACTACTTCTACCCCGACCGCATGGCCGACGACGCGACCGGCGCCGCCGCGGTCAAGGCCCATGCCGAAGCCGCCATCGGCCGCATGCTCGACCAGCTGGACGCCCAACTGGCCACGCACCAGGGGCCGTGGCTGCTGGGCACCGACTACAGCGCCGCCGATGCGCTGGCCTTCGTGCTGTGCCGCTGGACCCGCGGCTTCGCCCGCCCCGCCCGCAGCCTGCCGCAGCTGGGCGCCTACCTGCAGCGCATGCTGGCGCGGCCGGCGGTGCAGAAGGTGTTTGCGGTGGAGCAGCCGGCGATGCCGGCGGTGTGATCATGAATCACGCGGGCGGGCCAAGGCTGGGGCACAGTTTTTTGTACATACAATCTATGCTGTGCGGATCACCTACGACCCTGCGAAGAACGATCGCAACGTCCGTCTTCGCGGACTGAGCTTTGACACAGTTGCCCACTTCAACTTCGACTCCGCTGTGTTCGCCGTCGATGACCGGAAGGACCACCCGGAGACAAGGTTTGTTGCTCTGGGCCTTCTCGGAGATCGAGTCCATGTTCTCTGCTTCACGGAAACCAGCGACGGCATTCGAGTGATCAGCTTCCGCAAGGCCAACCCCAGAGAGGTAAAGCGTTATGACCAAGCGCGTTCCACTGACTCGCCCTGACGGCGAGGTGCGTGAGCTGAAATCGCAGGACATCCCGAACTTCGCGCCGGTCTCTTCCTTGCCCGCCGCGCTGCAACGAAAGCTCGGTGTTCGCGGACGGCAGAAGGCGCCTACCAAGGAGCGGATCACCATTCGCCTGTCTCGCGACGTGTTGGAACGCTTTCGCGCAACCGGTGACGGGTGGCAGTCGCGCATGGACGATGCGCTGCAAGACTGGCTCAAGCAGCACAAGCGCCGCTCCGCCCAGTGAGGCTGAATCGCGCGTGCAACCTGGTGGTTAGGCAGGCAGGCTGACCTTCAGGTGCGCCGACCCGCAACCAACCTGAGCATGCAAAGCCCGGCGAGCCAGAGCGCCATCACCTGGGGTTCCGGCACCGCCGCCACATCGCCGTCGCGTACGGCGAGCGCATAGAACTGCACCACCTCTGCATTGCCGGCAGGCGGCACGTCCGTGATGACTTGCACTTGCAAGCCGTCATAGAACCGGAAGGCGAACGCACCCGCCTCGCCAAACACGCTGGTAGAAGTGCCTGACCAGTAGACCAATGGCCGGCCACCGCTGAGGTTGACGAAAGGCGTGGTGTTCAGGGGCAAGCTCTGCGACTCGTTGGCGACGTTGAAAAGCCCGTTGTAGAACAGATGGGCCAGTTCACTGGCCGTGCTGCCGGGGTGCTTGGACCCCGGCGCCGAGATGTTGTAGCCCAGGTCGCTGCTGCCATCGTAGACCGGGCTGGCCAGGTTGAACGTGCTGCCGTTGACGGGCGCCACCGTTGGCAAACGCCAATCGCTGTAGGTGACGCCGCGCACGCTGTCGAAGTAGCTCAGTTCAGCCGCCCAGGTCACGGCCTGCTGCCAGGTCATCAGGCCGTCCGCATCGGCCCCGCTGGTCCTGGCGAACTTGGCGTCCTGCAGCCAGGTGACGTTGAGGACCTCGTCATAGACAAGGCCGCCGCCTCGATCGTGCAGCGTCGGAATCACGGAGGCTTGGGCAACACCCCCCAGCGCGGCACACGCCATCGCGGTTGAGGTCAGACGCCAGAGTCGAATCATGTGAGTGAGTCCCGGTGAAGACAGCAGGGACCGCCCGCCATTCAACGAATGGCACTGCCACTGGCGCCCCGGCGAGAGCTTGCCCAAGCCGTCGAGGATCCGCATCGTTGTTTTGAAGGAGGCCGCCATCGCGCCGGGTGAGCGACGGTGCCTCCGTGGCCAGAAGGCGCCCCTACAAACTCCGCGTCCGCGCCAGCCGCTCGATGCGCACCTGGATCAGTAGTTGCCGCTCGGCGATGCGGCGGCGCAGAGCCTCGGCCTCCGGGCCGCCGGGCGGCAGGCGTGTCAGCTCGTCACGCCAGGCCTGAAGCTCTTGCATCAGGCCCACTTCGGTGGGCACGTTGCCCGAGTTCTTGAGCAGCTTGAAGGCCATGCGCAGCTCCTGCGGCACCTGGGCGTCGCCGGTGTCGGGCAGCGGCTTGCCCCAGGCGGGGCTGGCGCGCAGCTCGGCGCTGTCGGCACGCAGGGCTTCGCCGATGCGCTCGTCGAGGCTGCGCAGTTCGGCCTCGCGCTCGGCCTGGGTGGGCTTGGGGGGCTGCGGCTTCATGGATTGGCCCCTTGTCAGGCCAGGCGGCGCAGCGCGCGTTCCGACAGGCCCAGCCGGCCGGCCCAGTGGCGCGTCATCGGCGTGGGGGCCTTGGCCAGCAGGCGTTCATGCAGCACCGCGCGGCCGATGGCGCGGGCCTCGCTCTGCTCGCCGCCCGGTGCATCGGCGGCGGCGGCCAGCAGGCTCAGGTCGATCAGGTCGCGCTGCGCATGGCTGCCGCCGAAGCGGGCCGCGCCTTCGCGCAGCGCATACAGCGCCAGCGCGGCGCCGGCCGCGTCGCCGCGGGTGTGGGCGAGCAGCGCGCGCATCAGCGGCAGGCCGATTTCGCGCGCCATCGTGTGGTTGCTGCGGCGCGCGTCTTCGGCCGACAGCGCCCGCTCGGCGCAGCGGGCCAGCCAGGCTTCGGCGCGGCCCACTTCACCCGCGCCCAGAAGGGCCATCACCGCATGCACGTCGTTGAAGGCGTAGTGACCGGCGGCGCCGTCAGCGGTGGGCCAGCCTTCGGCCAGCGCCTGCCAGCGGGGGCCCAGCTCGGCGCCCAGCAGCTGCAGGCGCCACAGCAGTGAAGCGGCGTCCAGCCGCTGCAGCGTGATCTGCAGCGCATCGCCGGCCAGGTGTGCGTCCACCAGGCGCAGCGCGCCGGCCAGGTCCAGCGCTTCCAGCCTGAAGAGGGCCGCATGCCACCACAGGTGACCGGCGAAGCCGTTGCCTTCTGCCCATTGCGGCTGCTGCTGGCGCAGCCAGGCGGCGCCATCGTCGAAGCGGCCCTGCATCTCCATCACATGGGCCACCGCGTGCACGGCCCAGGGCGTGCGCGGGTCGAGTGCCAGCGCGCGGCGGCCGGCTTCTTCGGCCTGCGGGTACAGGTGGCACTCTTCCAGGCCGAAGGCATGCAGCGCCAGCACCTGCGGGTACAGCGGGTCATGCTCGTCCCATTCGGGCAGGGCACGGGCCACGCGCTGGCGCAGGTTGAGCGCATCGCCGCGGTAGAAGTCCCACAGGTGCGCCCACTGCAGCGCCAGCGCATCGCGCGGGTGGGCCAGCAGCAGCTCGTCCCAGGCCTTGCAGGCGGCCTGCCAGCGGCCTTCCAGCAGCATGCGCACGGCGGCGGCATGGGCACGTTCGCGCGGCGGGGCGTCCGCTTCCAGCGCAGCGGCGTCATCCAGCAGCTGGGCCGCTTCGGCCGCCATGCCGGGTTCGGTCAGGCTCAGCAGGTAGCCGGCCTTCATCAACCGCGGCAACAGCCAGGCGGAGTCGTGGGCGATGGCCTCGTCCAGGTCGGCCAGCGGCGCGTCGTAGAAGCTCATCATGCGCCACAGCGCCTGCTGCGCCGCCGCCAGTGCCGGCTGCGACGACGTACCGGTCAACAAGCCTCGATCGTCGTGCAACGGCATGGAATCAAGCCCCCGGTGGATGCGGCCAGGGCCGTTGTGCGCCGCGCTGCTGCTCGTACCAGCGCGCGGCCTGCAACACGCCCAGGTCGTCGTGGCGGCGGCCGGCGATCTGCAGCCCGATGGGCAGCCCGCCAGCGGTGTAGCCGCAGTTGATGGACAGCGCCGGCTGCTCGCTCATGTTGTAGGGCAGCGTGAAGGCGATGTGCTCGAAAGGCCGCGCCGGGTCGTTCAGCGGGCTGGCCTGCTCGGCCGGAAAAGCCGGCATCGGGCTCACCGGCGACAGCACGAAGTCATACGGCTGGCAGGCGGCCACGGCCGCATCGCGCAGCGCGCCCATCTGGCTGTAGCCATGGAACACCTGCGGCCCGGTGAGGCCGGCGCCGCCTTCCACCCAGGCGCGGATGTAGGGCAGCACCAGGCGCTGGCGCTCGGGCGGCAGGGCCTGGTAGTCGAGCCATGAGCGCATGCGCCAGAAGCCGTCCAGCCCATCGACCATCGCGCGGGTGCTGATGGGCGCCAGCGGCTCCACCACCGCGCGCGCCTGCTCGAACACACGCGCCGCGGCCTGCACCGCGGCGGCCACTTCGGGCTGCACCGCATCGCCCCAGCCGGCATCCATCATCAGGCCGATGCGCTTGCCTTGTATAGACAAGTCGAGCTGCTGCCAGGCGATGGACTGCGCGGGCAGGCTCATCGCATCGCGCCAGTCGGGCCGGGCCAGCGCGGCCATCATCAGCGCGGCGTCTTCCACGCTGCGGGTCATCGGGCCGGCCACGCGGCCGGCATAAGGCGGGTTGATCGGCACACGCCCCAGGCTGGGCTTGAAGCCCACCACGCCGCACCAGCCCGCCGGCAGGCGGATGGAGCCGCCGATGTCGGTGCCGATGTGCAGCGGCCCGTAGCCCGCAGCAGCCGCCGCGCCGGCACCGGCTGAAGAGCCGCCCGGGTTCAGCCGCAGGTCCCAGGGGTTGCGGGTGAGCGGATGAAAGCTCGACAGGCCCGACGACAACATGCCCCAGTCGGGCATTGTGGTCTTGCCCAGGAACACGCAGCCGGCCTCGCGCAGGCGGGCGGCCGGCGGGGCGTCGGCAGCGGCGGGCTTCAGCTCGGTGGCGGCGCTGCCCATCGGCTGCGGCACGCCGCGGGTGGCGATGTTTTCCTTGATGGTGCAGGGCACGCCGTCCAGCGCCGACAGCGGCTGGCCGCTGCGCCAGCGCTGCTCGCTCTCGCGCGCCATCTGCAGCGCCACTTCGGGGTCGTGCGCGTACAAGGCCTTGAGCTGCGGCTCCCAGCGCTGGATGTGGTCCAGCACCGCCCGCGTGGCTTCCACGGGTGAGGCCTGCCCGCTGCGGTACAGCGCGGCCAGCGCCGCCGCGCCCAGTTCATGCAGCGCCGTCATTGCCACCGCCAGCTGGCCAGGTCGTTGGCGAAGATGGGGGAGTTGGGCCACACGCCCTTGAGCGCCTTCTTCGACACCGCCACGTTCTGCGGATTGAACAGGTACACGTTGACCGCATCGGTGGCCAGCTGGCGCTGCAGGTCGGCGAAGAGCTTTTGCTTGTCTTTCGCGTTGGTGGTGGAGGCGTGCTTGTTGGCCAGCTCGCGGAAGGCGGCGCTGTCGTAGCCCCAGTAGTACTGCGGGTTGGTGTACTGCAGGTAGTCCAGCGGCTCGGCGTGGTTGACGAT
>NZ_CAXFDV010000269.1:0-8204 GCF_964001545.1 uncultured Aquincola sp. | reverse complement strand
TCCTGCAGCCGGCGCGGCAGGTGGAAGCTGGCCTGCCGCCAGTCGCTGGGCAGGTTCTGCGCGCCGCGGTCGATGCTGCCATCGGGCATCACCACGCCCGGGCAGCCCACGGCCAGCACCGGCAGCAGCGCGGTGCCTTGCTGTTCGGCCCGCTCGATCAGCTGGCGCAGCAGATCGACGATGCCTTCCACCAGGTCGGCTTCGCCTTCTTCGTCGGCATGGCGCCATTTTTCCCGTTCGGTCACACGGGCATCGTCACCGCCAGGGCCGAACGCGACGATGCCGCAGCGCACGTTGGTGCCGCCGATGTCGATGGCCAGCATCGCGCCACCGGCCTGCCGCAACGCGGGTGGCAGCAGCTGCACGCCGCCGGCCAGTCCGCCGTCGTCGGCGCCGTGGTGGATGGGGCGCATCTGCAGCGCGCGCAGCGCATCGGGCTGGCCGTCGGCGTGCAACCGGGCAGCAGTCTGCCGGATGGCGATGCGGCCGATCACGCTTTCCTTGAAGCCGCCGCCCACGACGATGCGCTGCACGCCGTGCCAGCTGGGGTGGCGCATCAGCCGGCCGATGACGTAGGCCAGCCGTTCGGAGAAGTCGTGGATGGCCAGCGCGACGGTGCGCGCCGCCTCTGTATCACCCGACAGCGCGATGCGGTCGAGCTCGTCCTTGCTCATCTCCTCGCTGGGCGTGGGCCCCAGCGGGTCGCGGCCGGCGCGTTCCATGCGCTCGCGCCAGTCGGCCAGCAGCGCGCGAAAGGCCGTCTGGCTGGCCTGGTCGCCGACCAGGCCGTCTTCGTCCTCGATCTCCAGGCTGTAGCCGTCCACCCGCACGCTGGACAGCTGGCAACTGCCGTGGGCGGGCGCGGCTTGCGGGTCCGGCGGGGCGTCGGGGGTGCGGGTCATGGGCCCCGATGCTTGGTGCAGCGGCGGCGCGGCTGCGTCAGACGGCGCGGGCACTGCGTGTAGGAGTTCAGGCCGGGTCTGGGCATGTCGGTTGCCAGAGCAGCCAGAATCCGGCGCGCCATCCTGCGCGCTTCTGCCGTACCGCCATGAATCCGCCATCGTCCCTCACGCCCCAGGCCCCTCCACGCGCTGCCACCGGCATCACCGGCCTGGACGACGTACTCGGCGGCGGCCTGCCCGAGCGCCATGTGTACCTGGTGGAAGGGGAGCCCGGCAGCGGCAAGACCACGCTGGGCATCCAGTTCTTGCTGGAAGGATTGCGCTGCGGCGAAAAAGGCCTTTACGTCACCTTGTCGGAAACCGCCGAGGAGCTGCGGGTGGTGGCCGCTGCCCACGGCTGGTCGCTGGACGGGCTGACGCTGTTTGAGCTGGTGTCGGCCGCGGGGCTGGGTGAAGACGCCGAGCAGTCCATCCTGCATCCGTCGGAAGTGGAGCTGGGCGAAACCACCCGCGGCGTGATGGCCGCGGTGGAACAGCAGCGCCCACAGCGCGTGGTGTTCGACAGCCTGTCGGAGATGAGGCTGCTGGCGCAGGACCCGCTGCGCTACCGCCGGCAGATCCTGGCGCTCAAGCATTTCTTCGCGCGGCATGGCTGCACCGTGCTGCTGCTGGACGACAAGACCTCGCAGGACGCCGACCTGCAGCTGCACAGCCTGGCCCACGGCGTGCTCACTCTCGGGCAGACCAGCGGCCACTACGGCGAGGACAAGCGCTTCCTGCGGGTGGCCAAGCTGCGCGGCGCCAAGTTCCGCGGCGGCGAGCACGACTTCCGGCTTGACACCGGCGGCATCTCGCTGTTCCCGCGCCTGACGGCCGCCGAACACCCGGGCGACCACGTGCACCAGCTGCGCAGCACCGGCCATGCGGTGTTCGACCAGATGCTGGGCGGCGGCCTGACCAGCGGCAGCAACACCTTGTTCGCCGGCCCCAGCGGCGTGGGCAAGACCACCACTGCCATCACCTGCATCATGGCAGCGCTGCAGCGCGGCGAGAAGGCGGCCTACTACCTGTTCGACGAAGGCCTGGGTACGTTGCTCACCCGCTGCCGCATGCTGCGCCTGCCGGTGCAGCAGTACATCGACAGCGGCGACCTGGAAGTGCACGCGCTGGACCCCGCCGCGGTGTCGCCGGGCGAGTTCTCGCACCTGGTGCGCGAGGCGGTGGCCAGCCGCGGCGTCACCACGCTGGTGATCGACAGCCTGAACGCCTACCTGCAAGGCATGCCCGGCGGCAAGTTCCTGCTGCTGCAGATGCATGAGCTGCTCACCTACCTGAACCAGCGCGGCGTGGCCACGCTGCTGGTGCTGGGCCAGCACGGCATCCTGGGCGACGGCGGCAGCGATGTCGACCTCAGCTACCTCAGCGATGCGCTGGTGCTGTTCCGCTTCTTCGAGGCGCGGGGCCAGCTGCTCAAGGCGGTGTCGGTGGTCAAGAGCCGCACCAGTGCGCACGAGCCCTACATCCGCGAATTCCGTCTGGGCCGCGGCGGTGTGGAGATCGGCGCCGCGCTGGTCGACTTCGAGGGCGTGATGCGCGGCCTGCCGGCCTATCGCGGCTCGCAGGCGCTGCTGGGCGACGGTGCACCGCAGGTGACGGCGCAGTGATCGCCGCGCCGATGGAGCGGCGGGTGCTGGTGCACACGCCCCGCGGTCGCGATGCCGACGTGGTGGCCTCGGTGCTGGCCGCGGCCGACATCGCGTCTGTGGTGTGCGCCAGCCATGACGCCATGCTGGCCGGCCTGCGCGAAGGCGCCGCGGCCGCCATCGTCACCGAAGAAAGCCTGCAGTCCGAGGCGGGCGGCGCGCTGGCGCGCTGGCTGGCCGACCAGCCCAGCTGGTCGGACTTCCCCTTCATCGTGCTGGCCACGCGCCAGGCCGGCCGCCGGCCGGCGCATGCCGCGCAGGCCTTGCATGCGCTGGGCAACGTGGTGCTGCTGGAGCGCCCGGTGAATGCCGAAACCCTGGCCAGCGCGGCCGAAGCGGCGGTGCGCGCCCGCAACCGGCAGTACGTCACCCGCCGCAACCTGCAGGAGCTGGGCGAGGCACGCGCCACCGTGGAACGGCTGAACCGCGAGCTGGAAGACCGCATCGCCGCCCGCACCCACGAACTGGCCGCGGCCAACGACCGGCTGATGGCCGAGATCAACGAGCGCGAACGGGCCCAGGCCGCGCTGGTGCACATGCAGAAGATGGAGGCCATCGGCCGGCTGACCGGCGGCATCGCCCACGACTTCAACAACCTGCTGCACGTGGTCAGCATGAACCTGGAGCTGCTGGTGCGGCAGATCCCGGAAGCCAAGGTGGCCGCCATCGCCGAGCGTGCGCGGCGGGCAGTCTCGCGCGGCTCGCGGCTCACCGGCCAGCTGCTGACCTTTGCGCGCGCGCAATCGCTGCTGCCGCGACTGACCGACGTCAATGCGCTGCTGCTGGGCATGCAGGAGCTGGTGGCCATTTCCACCGGCGCCACCGTGGCGGTGGAGCTGGCCTTGAGCGAAGGCCCGGCCTGGGTGCAGCTGGACCCGAGCCAGATGGAGATGGCCATCCTCAACCTGGCCGTCAATGCCAAGGACGCGATGCCCGAGGGTGGCCGGCTGCTGATCGCCACCCGCGTGGAAGACACCAGCGCCGACGAACTGCCGGCCGGCCAGCAGGTGTGCGTGTCGGTCACCGACGAAGGCGCGGGCATCCCGCCGCACCTGCTGAGCAAGGTGTTCGACCCCTTCTTCACCACCAAGCCGCTGGGCAGCGGCACCGGCCTGGGCTTGAGCCAGGTGTACGGCTTTGCGCAGCAGTCGGGCGGTTCGGCCCGCATCGACAGCCGGGTGGGCGAGGGCACCACCGTGGAGATGCGCTTTCCGATGGCCGCGCCGCAGTTGCAGACCCAGGCACCGGCCGATGGGCCGGCGCAGGCCACCCAGCGCCAGCACCACATCCTGGTGGTGGAAGACGACGCCGAGGTGCGCCGCGTGCTGGTGGACAGCCTGCGCTTCAACGGCCACCGGGTGATGTCGGCTTCCAACGGCCCCGACGGGCTGGAGATGCTGGGCCGCCAGCGGCCCGACCTGCTGATCGTGGACTACGCCATGCCCGGCATGAACGGGGCCGAGGTGATCAAGCAGGCCCGCGAGAGCCAGCCGCGGCTGCCGGTGATCCTGGCCACCGGCTATGCCGACATGGCCGAGGTGGGCACGGTGCTGGGCACGCAGTCCATCCTCATCAAGCCGTTCGACATCGGCACCTTGCTGCGCGCCGTGTCGCAGGCCATGCAGGACGGCGCGCGCTGAAAGCAGCCGCATGGGGCCGCCCCGCTTTACATCGGCGGCTGACCGTTCGAGGCGGTGACGCCGCCGTCCACAGGCAGGTTCACGCCGTTGACGAAGCGCGCGTCCATGCTGGCCAGGAAGGCCACCACGCCGGCGATGTCCGAAGGCTCGGCCACGCGGCCCAGCGGCATGCGTTCCATGAACTGGCTGACCAGCTTTTCGTCCTTGAGCATGTCTTCGGTCATGCCGGTGCGGGTGAGCGACGGGCACACCGCGTTGCAGCGCACGCCGCGGCCGCCGTAGTCCAGCGCGATGGCGCGTGTGAGGTTGACCACGCCGCCCTTGGCCGCGTTGTACGCGGCGGTGTTCCAGTCGCCACCCAGGCCCGAGACCGACGCCGTGTTGACGATGCAGCCCTGCGTCTTGAGCAGGTGCGGCATGGCTGCGCGGCAGCCGTGGAAGACGCCGGTGAGGTCGGTGTTGAGCGTGCGGTGCCAGTCGTCGATGGACACTTTTTCCACCGTGCCCTCGGGCGCGATGCCGGCGTTGTTGACGATCACGTCCAGCCCGCCGAAGTGCTGCACGGCGGCCTGCACCAGTGCCTCGACCTGCGCATAGTCGGACACGTCGCAGCGCCGGGCCAGGGTGCGCTCGGGCGGCAGCGTGGCGGTCACGCGGTCCAGCAGGTCTTCGTCCAGGTCGCACAAGACCACGTTGGCGCCTTCGGAAGCAAAGCGCTCGGCCACGCCGCGGCCGATGCCCGATGCCGCCCCGGTGACGATGACGGTCTTGTTGCCAAATCGATGCAAGTTGCTGCTCCTCGGGCCGAACCTGACCCGTTCAGCAAGGCTACGTGGCCTGTCCCCGCTGCCTGCGTAGGACAGCGGGACCGCCTGCTGTAGGTGGTGCTTGTCGATGAATGCGCCAACTCTGTGCGGGCCCTTGCTTTGCAACGCCTGTCTACATTCTTGCTACCCGGAGGAGCCGCCATGCCCAACACCCGATTCCAGGCGGCCACTGACACGCTGAGGCCACTGGGCTTTCAGCTTGCCAGCGGTGCCTGCAGCCTGCCCCAGTACCTGGATGCCGTGGCCGACCTGCTGAAGGCGGCCATCGCCTGCCACCGCGTGACGGTGTGGCTGCTGCAGCGCGCCGCCCCCAACGCCACGCTGCAGTGCACCGCCTGGTCCAGCTTCAGCCGCGGGCTGCAGATCCACCGCTGCGCGCTGTCGCAGGCCGCGGTGCAGGCCTACCTGCAGGCGGTGCTGGACACCGGCGTGCTGGCCGTGGCCGACCTGCGCGAAGCCCCGCTGCTGGCGGCGCTGAACACCGCCTATTGCGAGCCCGAGCAGGTGCTGGCCACGCTGGACGCGGCGTTCGTGGTCAACGGGCAGGCGGTGGGCGTGGTGTGCTGCGAGCAGATCGGCGCGGTGCGCGACTGGACCGCTGACGAGCGGGCCTTGCTGCGCAGCGTGGCGCAGACGGTGACGCTGGACCTGGCGCGGCTGGCCAGCGGCGTGCAGCCGGGCGACGATTGTTCCGACGACGTGCGCCGGCTGTTGCTGGCGCTGCACCCGCCAGAAGGATAGGGAGGGAGCCAGCCGCGCCGTGCGGCTAACATGGCTTCAACATGAGGAGTTGAAAAGCATGGGTCAGCCGGGACAAGCCCCCGCATACGACACCTTGGCCACGCACGAGGCCGAGATCCTGGAAGCCTGGCTGCAAAACCTGCAGGCCGATGGTGCGCTGCAAAGCGGCCGCATCCGGGAAGGTGAGCTGAGGGTGCAGTGCGCCGGCCTGCTGCGCCAGCTGCGCGCGGGCATGGCCGAATCCAGCGACCTGGACGCGCCGGCCTTCGCGCCGCTGCGCGATGCGCTGTCCGACCTGTCGGCCAGCCGCGCGCAGCAGGGCTTCAGCCCGCGCGAGATCGCCACCTTCATCTTCTCGCTCAAGCAGCCGCTGTTCGAGGCCATGACCCGCGGCGCCGGCCACGATGTGCAGGCCACCTGGCAGACCGGCCTGCTGGTCGATCGCCTGGGCCTGCTGGTGATGGAAGCCTTCCAGCGCACGCGCGAAGAAGTCATCGTGCGCCAGCAGCAGGAGATCTCCGAGCTGTCCACGCCCGTCATCAAGCTGTGGGACGGCATCCTGGCGCTGCCGCTGATCGGCACGCTGGACAGCCAGCGCACGCAGGTGGTGATGGAGAACCTGCTGGAGTCCATCGCGCAGCTGGGCGCGGGCATGGCCATCATCGACATCACCGGCGTGCCCACGGTGGACACACTGACCGCGCAGCACCTGCTCAAGACCGTGGCCGCCGCGCGGCTGATGGGGGCTGACTGCATCATCAGCGGCATCCGCCCGCAGATCGCGCAGACCATGGTGCACCTGGGCGTGGAGCTGACGGTGGTGTCCAAGGCCACGCTGGCCGATGCCTTCGCGCTGGCGCTGTCGCGCCAGGGCCGTGGCGTCACGCGGCTGCGCAAACCCGAGGCGCCCGGCCAGAGCCTGCCGCTGGGCTGAGCGGCCATGGAACGCATTCCCATCCTGAAGCTGGGCGACGCCCTGCTCGTGACCATCCAGGTCGACATGCACGACCAGCTGGCCAGCGCGCTGGAGGAAGACCTGACCGCCAGGATCGTGGCGGTGCGTGCCCGCGGCGTGCTGATCGACATTTCGGCGATGGAGATCGTGGACAGCTTCATCGGCCGCATGCTGGACAACATCGCCGCGGTCTCGCGCATCCTGGACGCCGACACCGTGGTGGTGGGCATGCGGCCCGCGGTGGCCATCACGCTGGTGGAACTGGGCCTGTCCCTCAACGGCGTGAAGACCGCGCTGGACGTGGAGCGGGGCATGGCGATGATCCGGCGCCATGCCTACCTGGCGTCGGACGACGACGACCAAGACGGTGGCTGAGCTGCTGGACATCCGCAAGTCGGAAGACGTGGTCCGGGTGCGCCAGCGGGTGCGCGCGCTGGCGGTGGAGGCCGGACTGAGCCTGGTCGACCAGACCAAGATCGTGACGGCCGCCAGCGAGCTGGCCCGCAACACGCTGGACTACGGCGGTGGCGGCACGGTGGACCTGGAACTGGTGCTGGCCCCGCGGCGCGGCGTGCGCATGCAGTTCGTCGACCAGGGCCCCGGCATCCCCGACATCGAACTGGCGCTGCGCGACGGCTTCACCAGCGGCGGCGGCCTGGGCCTGGGGCTGGGTGGGGCCAAGCGGCTGTCGTCCGAGTTCCACATCAGCTCGCAGCCCGGTCAGGGCACCCGCATCACGATCGCCCGCTTCAAGTAGCCTGCATGTTCGAAGTCATCGTCACGGAGCAGAGCCAGATCGCCGAGGCAAGGCGGCGCGCATCCGCCGCGGCCACGGCGGCAGGCTTCAACGAGACGGCCGCCGGCCGCGTGGCCCTGGCCGCCACCGAACTGGCCACCAACCTGGTCAAGCATGGCGGCGGCGGCCGGCTGGTGGTGGGCGCTGCCGATCACCACGTGGACCTGCTGGCGCTGGATGCCGGCGCCGGCATCGCCGACCTCGGCCGGGCCCTGGCCGATGGCTACTCCACCGCCGGCACCGCGGGCAACGGCCTGGGCGCCTTGCGCCGCCTGGCCGACCCGTTTGCGGTGGTGAGCTGGCCGGGCCGCGGCACCGCGATGCTGGCCCGCGTGCATGCTGCGGCAGCGGCAGCACCGGCCGGGCAGGCCGGCACGGCCGACACCGCGGCCGGTGAGCTGGCCGGCCTGGTGCTGCCACGCGCGGGCGAGGTGGCCTGCGGCGACGCCTGGAGCCATGCCGACGATGCCGAGGGCCGCACCGTGTTCGTGGTCGATGGCCTGGGCCATGGCATGGACGCGGCGCGCGCCGCCAACGAGGCGGTGGCCCAGTTCCAGCGCAGCCGCCACCAGCAGCCCGACGAGATCGTGCAGTCGGTGCATGGCGCCATCCGCCACACCCGGGGCGCGGCGGTGGGCGT
>NZ_CAXFDV010000268.1:0-7001 GCF_964001545.1 uncultured Aquincola sp. | reverse complement strand
TCGCTGCGGTGGTGCCAGTAGCCGATGAGCAGGAAGGAGAACAGGCTGGTGAGTTCCCAGAACAGCACCAGCTGCACCAGGTTGCCCGACAGCACCACGCCCATCATCGAGCCCATGAAGCCGAGCAGGAACGAGAAAAAGCGCGGCACCGGATCGGCCGGGTTCATGTAGTAGCGGGCGTACAGCACCACCAGCGTGCCCACGCCCATCACCAGCATCGTGAACATCCACGCAAAGCCGTCCATGCGCAGCACGATGTCCACGCCCAGGCTGGGTATCCAGGCGATCTGGTGCCGCACCACGCCGCCCGCCGCCACCTGCGGGTAGAGCCAGGCCACCTGGGCCAGACCGATCAAAGCGACGATGCCCGCGAGCGTCGACTCGGTGTTGCGGGCATTGCTGGGAAGCAGCGCGGCAAGGGCGCTGCCGAGGAAGGGGAGGAAGACGAGAAGGGTCAGCGCATCAGGCATTGGCCAGCTCATTCTAGGGGGCGGCCTTTGCCGGACGAGACCCGTAGGCACCGGCCTACAGCATCAGCCGGCCGAGGCTGCGTGCGCAGCGCCAGGGCCCGGCCGATCATTTGCTGCAGACGTGCTTGAGGAGCAACGAGATGAACCATCACCTGCCAGACCAGGACGCGGACGAAGGGTTCCAGCGCTGGTACGTGGGCGGTGCACCGGCGGCCGACGACGTGGACCTGCCGGCGCTGATGGCCGCGCAGGCCGACGACCGCCCGCTGATGCCGATGCCTCCGGCGCCTGCCCCCGCCCCGCAGCGCATGGAAGGCTGGGTGGCCGCCGTCGGCAGCATCGCTGCACTGGGCATGCTGTGGGGCTTTTACGGCGTGGTGGACGACGCCGTGGCGCGCGCCGCGCACCGCCAGCTGCAACCCACCGAGACCACCACCGACGTGGCACGCGCCGGGCAGCTGCCGGCCACGCCGGCCGATGGCTCCCGCCAGGACGCCGACCGCATGCATGCCGTCTACGAGCTGCCGGCCGCGGGTGCCACGCTGCATGACACGCGCTGGCCCTGAGGCTGCGGCACCGCGCCCCGGCGCAGCGCACCGATTTCCACCGCCACGGCGGCGCCCATCAAGAAGATCTGGCTCGACCAGTACACCCACACCAGCAGCGCCGCGAACGAGCCTGCGGCGCCCAGCGCCGATTGCGTGGCCGTCGTCGCCACGTACAGGCTGATGGCATAACGCCCCAGCATGAAGAGCCCAGCCGCCACCGCGGCGCCGATCAGCGCATCGCGCTTGGGCAGGCGGGTGACGGGCAGCCAGCGGATCATCGCCGCGAACAGCAGCGTGATCACCGCCCAGGACCACAGGCCTTCCACCACCGCCAGCAAGGGGGCCAGCAGGGGCCAGCGGGTCGACACCCACTTCAGCGCCACCAGCGCCGCGGTTTGCACCAGCAGCGCCACCGACAGCAGGAAGCCGCAGCCCAGCACCATGCCGGCGGCCAGCAGGCGCACCCGCAGCAGCCGCCACCAGGCCGCGCCGCTGGGCTTTTCGCCCAGCATCGACTGCAGCGCGGCGCGCATTTCCACGAACACCGCGGTGGCGCCGATCAAGGTGGTGCCCAGGGCCAGCCAGGAACCCCAGGCGGTGTTTTCGGACGACAGCCGGCCCGAGGCCTGTTCCAGCAGCTGCTGCAGCACCTGCGTTTCGCGCGGGCCGATGAGCCGCGACATCGTCTGCAGCAGTGAGGCCTGGGCGTTCTGGTCGCCCAGCAACCACACCATCACGCTGGTGACCACCACCAGCATCGGCGCGATGGAGAAGGCGGCATAAAAGGCCACCGCGCCGCCGTGGCTCGGGCCCTTGGCGTCGCTGAAGCGTTCGGCGGCGGCCAGGCCGACGCGAACGGGCAGCCAGTCGGTGATGCGTTGGATGAGGCGCTTGATCAATTCCATGCAGTGAGTGTCATCCCTTGAGCAGATGGGCCAGGCGCACGCCACGGCGGGTGTGGCCGGCCACCGTCTTGAGCAGCGCGATGAGCACCGGCCCCAGGAACAGGCCCCACACGCCCCACAAGGCGCCCCAGAACACGATGCCGATGAACACCGCCGCCGGGTTCATCTTGGCCGCCCGGCCTTGCAGCCAGGCCGTCACCAGCATGCCGATGATGGTGGACAGCGCCACCACGAAGGCGGCCATGCCGATCATCGCCGTCCAGGTGCCATGGGCCAGGAAGGCTTCGGCCCCGGCCAGCGCGGTCATCAGCGCCATGCCGATGTAGGGCACCATGTGCAGCACCCCGGCCGTCAGGCCCCAGCCGCCCGCATCGGGCAGGCCGGCCGCCAGAAAGGCCACCCACACCGCCACGCCGGTGAGGATGTTGGTGATCATCAGCACCACGATGTAGCGCCGCACCTGCTGGGCGCATTCCACCATCGCGATCTCCACCCGCCGCCGCACCACGGGGTGGTCGCCCCACAGGTCGACCAGCCGCAGCCGCATGCGGCGCCCGCCCGACAGCACGAAGAAGGCGGTGAAGAAGATGATGAGCAGGTCGGCCACGAACTCGAGCACCACGCCCGATCCGCTGACCGCGGTTTCCTGCAGCGCCGCCGCCGCCCGGTCGGACAAGGCGGGCGCCGACGCGCTGGCTTCGGGCACGCTGGCCGCGGCAGCGGCCGCAGGCCGTGTGCGGGTGGGCCGCGGTGCCGCTTCGGGGGCGGGCGGCGAAGCACCCATTGCCCGGTTGGCCGCACGGTCCAGGTCGCGCAGCGCGCGGCGGGCGCGGCTGAACAAGGTGTCCTGCGCCGGCTCCATCTCGGCCACGCGCTGGGCGGCCAGCGAGATCATCTCGGGCACCCGTTCGCCCATGCGCACCAGCTGCCCGCCAAAGGCGCCCACCGCCACGCCCAGCACCGCCAGGCACAGCGTCAGGGCCACCGCGGCGGCCACCGCCTGCTGGCGCAGCAGCCGCGCCAGCACGCCCACCGCCGGCATCAGCAGCATGGCCAGCAGCAGCCCGGTGACCACCGGGATCATGAAGCGCTGGCCCCACCACAGCGCGGCCACCACGGCCACCGACGCCAGCACCACCGTGGCCACGCTCGAGCGTGCGCGCGGTCGGTAGGCCTGCGGTGCGGGCGTGGCACGGTCCTGCGCCGGCAGCGCGGGCCACGGCGGGTCGGCGGACTTCATCTTGGGGGGCATGGCACCTCGAACAAAAGCCCGATGTCCGGCAGGAGCATCGGGCCCGGGCGGGCTGCGATCAGGCAGGCCCGCGGTGGATGACGTCTCGGCTTACGGGCGGACGACGATCGAGTTGCGCACGCCCTTCACATGCTTGACGCCGGCGGCGATGCTTTCGGCGGCGGCCTTCTCGGTCGCGCTCTTGGCGAAGCCCGACAGCTGCACGGTGCCGTTCAGCGTCTCGACGCTGATGGCGGCGGCGTCCACCGTCTTGTTCTCCACGAACTTGGCCTTCACCGCGGTGGTGATGGCGGCGTCGTCCACGTAGGCGCCGGCGGTCTGCTGGTCGCGGATGACGGCACAGCCGCCCATGGTGGTCAGGGCAACGGCGGTGATGGCGGCGGCAAGGGTGGTACGAACATTCAGCATGGAGGTTCTCCTTCTCTTCAACGGGTCTGGTGTGGTGGTTGTGGTGGGGTGGATCAGCCTGCCAGGGTCACTGGTCCAGCAGGTCGGCCAGCTCGTCGGCGTGCTCTTCTTCATCGCGCAGCACGTCTTCGAGCAGCCTGCGGGTGGTCGGGTCCTTGTCGCCGATGAGGTCGATCATCTGGCGGTAGGTTTCGACCGCAACGCGTTCGGCGACGAGGTTGGCGCGGACCATCGCCTTGAGGTCCTTGCTCTCGTCATAGTCGGCGTGGCTGCGCTGCAGCAGCGTGGCCGGCGAAAAGTCGGGCTCGCCACCCAGTTGCACGATGCGCTCGGCCAGCTTTTCGCTGTGGGCGGTTTCTTCGTTGGCGTGCACCAGGAATTCATCGGCAATCGCCGGCGAGTTCATGCCCTTGGCGGTGAAGTGATGGCGCTTGTAGCGCAGCACGCACACCAGCTCGGTGGCCAGCGCGTCGTTGAGCAGCTTGACGATCTGGTCGCGCCAGGGTCCGTAGCTGGGCGTCACCGCGCCTTCGTCCAGGCTGCGCTTGGCGGCCTCGATGGCTTCTTCGTTGAGCTTGAGCTGCGGAGCAGCGGACGGATCGCGGTCTTTGTTCATGGGTCTTGCCTTGTGGGTGGGACGGGTGCGGGGTGGGGGATCAAAGGCGCTTCTTGACAGCGCCGATGCCCATCAGGCCCAGCGCCAGCACCACGACGAAGAGCACGAGGAACACGAAGAACAGGATCTTGGCAATGCCTGCTGCGCCAGCAGCCACGCCCGTGAAGCCGAGCAGGCCTGCCACTAAAGAAATCACCGCAAAGATAATGGCCCACTTCAACATCGCGCTGTCCTTGGGTTGCCAGGGCCGGTGGTGCAAGCGCACCGTTGGCCGATGAAGCAACTCTAGGTGGCGGCCTGTCCGCATCGAATCGGAGGCCGGGCTTTTGCGATGTAGGACGGAACCCCGTGTCTGGTTACGTTTGAATCAGACAGCGAGCGCGCGAGCTTGGGGGCAAAAAAAAGCGCGCCGAAGCGCGCCTGGAAAGTCCGTCGCCATGTGACCGAAGTGCTGAGGGAGGAGGGAGAGATGCACTTCGAACGACGGACGTTGGGGTCGGGGTCGTCAGGGCGGCGGTGTCGCCTCGCTCGGCGCCTCCCGCCGCCCGCCTGCAAACTTCATCAGGGTGCCGATGACGGTGTCGATCGGCACCGCCGCAATCACGCGCGAGATCACCTGCGAGGCCAGGCCGGCGAACAGGGCCGACTTGATCACCAGGCGCCAGGGCCGCATGCGCATGAGCACCGCGCCGGCCAGCACCGCAGCACCCACCATGGCCACCGGATGACGGCGCACCAGCGGGCCGGCCGCATCACGCAAGGCCGAGCCGGCGATCACGCCGAAGGCATGCACCGGGTGGCTCTTCCACCAGTTGCTCACCGCATCCATCACGGCCGCAGCCATCGGGTGTTCGTGCAGCTTGGCCATCAGCAGATCGATGCCGGGCAGCGATGACGCATCGCCCACCGTGGCCTTGCGGCGCCGCCGGCCCCCGTCGGCTTCCACCAGGAAGCCGCGGATGCGGGCCCGCGACAGCGCCAGGCGTTCGGCCGGCGACATCAGGGCGCGTTCGGCCGCGGCCATGGCCGCCAGCTGCTCGTCCAGCGCGGCGGTGTCGTCCGGGCTCGGGGGGGTGTTCAGGCCGGTCGTCATGGCGCACTCACTTCACGCAGCATGGCGGCATCGGCGGCCAGCTGCTCGCGCAGGCTGGCAAAGCCGCCCCCCTTGGCCTGGCCGGAGAGTGCAGACAGGCAGCCGATGGCCACCACCGCCGGCACCGCGGGCACCACCCACAGCAGCCAGGGCGCCCGCATCGAGGCATCCGGCGTCACGGCCCACAGCATCAAGGCCGTGCCCAGCATCAGCAGCGCCACCAGCGCCGACACGCCGCCCACCGCGCCCAGCATCAGGCTGCGCTTCCAACGCGCGCTGGCCGCCTGCACTTCCTGGGCGATGAGGTCGGCATAGCCTTCGGCATGCTCGGCCAGCAGCTGCGGCCGCGATGCGATCAGGCGGAACAAGGCATGGAACATGAGGGGGAGGTCAAGGCCGGGAGAAGGGGCCTGGCGCCAGGGCCAGGCGGCTCAACGACGACGGGCACTGCAGTCATGCTGCAGTGCCCGTGAAGGGGCGCTGACGATCAGTCGTCGCGCGAAGAGCGGCTCAGCAGCGACACCAGCGCCATCAGCGCGGCGCCGGTGGCGGCAGCGATGAGCATCGACTTGACCGGCTCGTCTTTGATGTAGCCGACGGTGTTGTCGGACACGCGCACCGCACGCTCACGGATCTGGGCGCTGCGCTCACGCACGGTGTCCAGGCCGCGGCGGGCCAGGGTCTCGGCTTCGCTGGCCAGCCGGTTGATCGCCGGCACGGCGGTGTCGCGCAGCTCGTGGATCTTGTCCGACAGCTGGTCCAGCGACTCGTTGGCCATGCGTTGGGTCGAACGGATGGCGCTGTCGGCAGACTTGGCTGCCTGATCGGCGACGTCGTTCGCGCTCTTGCTGGCCTGGGCTGCAGACGTGGAGGAGACCATGGTGGATCCTTTCTTTCAGTTCTGTGGGAAGTGGAGTCGACCGCCAACCGCACGCGGTGCAGCATTAGGTTAACGGCTGACCGGGGAGCGTCAACCCTTTCGGATCGCACCCATGATGAAGCTGGCCACGGCCAGGATCACGAACACGAAGAACAGGATCTTCGCGATGCCCGCGGCACCGGCCGCAATGCCACCAAAGCCGAACAGCGCTGCGACCAGCGCAATGACGAAGAAGACAACGGCATAGTGCAACATCAGGTTCTCCTAAAGGGGCATCGCCCTCCTGTGATTGATGGACAAAGCTTAGAACCGGCCCTTGGCCCTGCCCATGAGAGGGTGGGCCGCCAGGGTGTCGGTGGAGCCGGTGGCCGGCTGTAGGACGCGGCCCACAGGCCTCACCGGCCGCGCATCAGCTGCCAGGCTTGGGGCAGCGTGCGTGCTTCGGGCAGCCAGTGGCCGATCAACAGGCCTGCCATCACCGTGCACACCAGCACCACGGCCATCGGTCCTGCGGTGCGTCGCACCACATGGGCCAGCCAGCCTTCGCGCCGGGCTCGCAGGGCCAGGGCTCCGCCCAAGGAGGCGAAGGCGATCTCCACCGCCACGCCCAGCAGGATGTCAATCCCGAAGAGGCCGAACACGGCGAAGCCCAGGGCCGCGGCCAGCAGGAGGGCGATGGCGGCCACCAGCGCCAGCGGCACGGCGACCAGCGCGCCTTCGTCGAGCGCGGCGGCGCCTTCCACCAGGTGGGCCATGCCACGCCCGCTCGCGGGGGCGTGCGGCGGCGCCAGGTCGGCCAGCTCGAAGGGGATGTCGGCCGGCCCGGGAC
>NZ_CAXFDV010000267.1:0-12620 GCF_964001545.1 uncultured Aquincola sp. | reverse complement strand
GAAGCCCATGCGCGCGGCCAGCGCGCGGAAGATGTCGGTGTTGGACCGGGCCTCGCCGCGCGGCGTCAGCGAAGGCTGGTTCAGCAGCACGTAGGTGTGACCGTAGCTGGTGTGCAGGTCCAGGTGTTCCAGCTGCGTGGTGGCGGGCAGCACGTAATCGGCATGGTCCGCGGTGTCGGTCATGAAGTGTTCCAGCACCACGGTGAACAGGTCTTCGCGCGCAAAGCCCTGCACCACCTTGCGCGACTCCGGTGCCACCGCCACCGGGTTGCTGTTGTAGACCACCACCGCCTCCACCTTTGGGCCGAAGCCGGGGCCGGCCTCGCGCAGCAGCTCGTCGCCAATGGTGCTCATGTTCAGCGTGCGCGGCCGGCGTGCACCCATCAGGTCGGGCCGCTGCAGCGCCGCATGGTCGATGGCCCGCACGAACCAGCTCGAAGCACTGAGCAGCATGCCGCCCGACGGATGGCGCCAGGCGCCGGTCAGGCAGGGCAGCAAGGCCACCAGCCGCACCGCATTGCCGCCGCCGCGCACCCGCTGCATGCCGTAGTTCAGGCGGATGGCCGCGGGTTGGGTGCTGCCGTAGTCGCGGGCCAGCTCGCGGATGTCTTCGGCGGCCACGCCGCACACCTGCGCGGCGCGCTCGGGCGGCCATTGCAGCGCGCGCTCGCGCAGCTCGGGCCAGCCTTCCACATGCTGGTCGATGTAGTCGGTGTCGAGCCAGCCCTGGGTGATCAGCTCATGCATCAGCGACAGCGCCAGCGCGCCGTCGGTGCCCGGCTTCAGGGCCAGATGGCGGTGGCACTTGTCGGCGGTTTCGCTGCGGCGGGGGTCGATGCACCACAGCTTGGCGCCGGCCCGCTTGGCCTGCTGCGCAAAGGTCCAGAAATGCAGGTTCGACGCGATGCTGTTGCTGCCCCAGATGACGATGAGCCGGCTGCCCGCGAACTGCTCCAGGTGCATGCCCAGCTTGCCGCCATAGGTGGCCTGCAGCCCGGCCGCGCCCGCGCTGGCGCAGATGGTGCGGTCCAGCAGCGAGGCACCCAGCCGGTGGAAAAAGCGCGCCGCCATCGATTCACCTTGCAGCAGGCCCATGGTGCCGGCGTAGCTGTAGGGCAGGATGGCCTGCGGATCGCGCGCCGCGATGGCCTGCAGCCGCTGCGCGATGTCGCTCAGCGCCTCGTCCCAGCTCACCCGCTTGAACTGCCCGCTGCCCTTGGGGCCGGTGCGCTTCATCGGGAACAGCACCCGCTCGGGGTGCTCCACCCGCTCCGCGTAGCGGGAGACCTTGGTGCACAACGCGCCGTGGGTGGGCGGGTGGTCAGGGTCGCCCTGGATGCGGACCACCCGGTCGTCGGCCACGGTGACGCGCATAGCGCAGGTGTCGGGGCAGTCGTGCGGGCAGGCGCCGCGCACGGTACGTTCAGCGATGGCGGTCGAACTCATCGGGTCACTATGGCACAGGCCGAGGCGGGGCATGGGCCCGGCGTAAACTGGCCCGCTCCCTGCTTGGAGCTTTGTTCATCATGCAATTGATCGAATCGATCCTGGCAGACGCTGCCAGCATTGCCAGCCTGCGACGAGACATCCACGCCCACCCGGAGCTGTGCTTCGAGGAAGTGCGCACCTCCGACCTGATCGCCAAGGCGCTCACCGACTGGGGCATCGAAGTGCACCGCGGCCTGGGCAAAACCGGCGTGGTGGGCATCGTGCGCAACGGCACATCGAAACGCGCCGTCGGCATCCGCGCCGACATCGACGCGCTGCCGATGACCGAACACAACCACTTTCCGCATGCCAGCAAGTACGCCGGGAAGATGCATGCCTGCGGCCACGACGGCCATACCGCGATGCTGCTGGCCGCGGCCAAGCACCTGAGCCGGCACCGCCACTTCGACGGCACGGTGTACCTGGTGTTCCAGCCCGCCGAAGAAGGCGGCGGCGGCGCCCGCGAGATGATCAAGGACGGCCTGTTCGACCTGTTCCCGATGGAGGCGATGTTCGGCGCCCACAACTGGCCGGGCCTGAAGGTGGGGCAGTTCGCGCTCAGCAGCGGGCCCATCTATGCCTCCAGCAACGAGTTCAAGATCACCGTGCACGGCAAGGGCGCCCACGGCGCGATGCCGCACCTGGGCATCGACCCGGTGCCGGCCGCCTGCCAGATGGTGCAGGCCTTCCAGACCATCATCAGCCGCAACAAGCGGCCGATCGACACCGGCGTGATCTCGGTGACCATGATCCACACCGGCGAGGCCACCAACGTGATCCCCGAGCGCTGCGTGATGGAAGGCACCGTGCGCACCTTCACCACCGAGGTGCTGGACCTGCTGCAACGCCGCATGCAGGAAGTGGCCGAGCACACCGCCGCCGCCTTCGAATGCACGGTCGATTTCGAGTTCGTGCGCAACTACCCGCCCACCATCAACCACGACGCCGAGACCGAGTTCGCCAAGGGCGTGCTGGCCGAGGTGGTGGGTGCCGACAACGTGGTGCCCTTCGAGCCGACCATGGGCGCCGAGGACTTCAGCTTCTTCCTGCAGAAGATCCCGGGCTGCTACCTGATGATCGGCAACGGCGAAGGCGCACACCGCGAAGGCGGCCACGGCCTGGGGCCCTGCATGCTGCACAACCCCAGCTACGACTTCAACGACGACCTGATTCCCCTGGGCGCCACCGCCTGGGTGCGCATGGCCGAGCGCTGGCTGGCGCCGCGCTGACACTGCGCGCCCCCTTCCTCCTTGCCTGAGTACCCGGCCCCCATGAGCATTACCACCGACATCGACCGCTGCTTCGCCAGCACCTATGCCGAGGCGCGGCAGAAGTTTCTTGCCGCGGCCGACGCGGCCGGGCTGGATGTGCACAGCCACCCGCACCCGCTGGTGGGCCGCGACGGCGAGGCGCTGGCGATGGACGTGGCGCGTGCCGGGCCGGCGGACGCGGCTTCGCTGCTCATCGTCAGCAGCGCCTGCCACGGCATCGAGGGCTACTGCGGCTCGGGCGTGCAGAACGCGCTGCTGGCCGACGGCGCCTTCGCCCGCCGTGCGGCGGAAGCCGGCGTGGCGGTGCTGTACATCCATGCGCTCAACCCCTGGGGCTTTTCGTTCAACCGGCGTACCACGCACGAGAACGTCGACCTCAACCGCAACTGGCACGACTTCAGCCGGCCGCTGCCCGAGAACCCGGGCTACGACGAGCTGGCCGGCTACATCGTGCCCGAGACCTGGCCGCCTTCGGCCGACGCCCAGGCCGCGCTGGAGGCCTATGCCCGGCAGCATGGCGAGCGCGCGCTGCAGACCGCGATTTCGGGCGGCCAGTACAACCACCCGCAAGGCATCTTCTACGGCGGCCGCAACCCCACCTGGAGCCAGCAGACGCTGCGCCATGTGCTGGCCGAGCACGCCACCCGCTGCAGCCGGCTGGGCTGGATCGACCTGCACACCGGCCTCGGCCCCTCGGGCCATGGCGAGCGCATCTTCGCCTGCCGCAACGACGCCGCCGCCCTGGCCCGCGCCCGCGCGTGGTGGGGCGACGCGGTGACCTCCATCTACGACGGCAGCTCCAGCTCTTCGCCGCTGGTGGGTCTGATGTGGAGCGTGGCCGACGAAGCCTGCGCCCAGGCCGAGTACACCGGCATCGCGCTGGAATACGGCACCGTGCCGCTGGGCGAGATGCTGGAAAGCCTGCGCGGCGCGCAGTGGCTGGAGAACCACCCCGAGGTGGGCGACACGCCGCAGCGTCACGAGATCGAGCGCCGCATGCGCGCGGCCTTCTACACCGAGACACCGGCCTGGAAGCAGCGCATCGTCGAGCAAGGCGCCGAGGCTGCCTGGCAGGCGGTGCAAGGTCTGGCCGCCACGCCAGGCAAGTGATAGAACCGGCACCGTCCGCCACTCGCGCACGGTGCCGCCATGGATCTTTCCGCCCTCATCGCCGCCGCCTGGGAACAGCACGCCGACGACGCTGAAGCCACCGCGCGGCGCATCGCCGAGATGCTGCCGCAGGTGCAGGCCGCGGCCGATGTACCGCCCTTCGCTGCGCTGCTGGCCCATGTGTACGGCGAGCACCTGGGCCAGTGGCCGCAGGCGCTGGCCTTGCTGGCCCGCCTGCGCGGCGTGGCTGGTGAAGACGCCACGGCCCAGGCCGCCGTGCTGCGCGCCGAGCGCACCTTGCGCTGCGCCAGTGGCGACGCCAGCGCACTGGACGACCTGAGCACCCCCGACCGCGCCGCCGTGCTGGCCGGCACCGCCGCCATGCAGCTGGGCCGCGGCCAGACCGAAGCCTCCGCGCAGGCGCTGGACGCCGCGCTGGCGCTGGCCGAAGGCGGCCTGCCCGACGGATCACCCGCGCTGCGGGCGCTGGCCGTGGCCGGCAACAACATCGCCGCCGAGCTGCAGCAGCACCCGCACCGCAGCGCGGCGGACACCGCGCTGATGCTGCGCGCCGCCGAGACCGGCCTGCGCTACTGGTCGCGCGCCGGCGGCTGGCTGCAGGTGGAGCGGGCCGAGCACCGGCTGGGCAGCTGCCAGCGCGCGGCCGGCCGCCACGCCGAAGCCCGCGACAGCGCCCGCCGCTGCCTGGCGGTGTGCGAGGCGAACGACGCGCCCGACTTCGAACGCTTTTTCGCCCATGCGCTGCTGGCCGTGACGCAGCGTGACCTGGGCGACGAACCCGGCTTCAGCGCCGCCCGCGACGCGGCGCTGGCCCACCACGCCAAGCTACCCACTGAAGAGCAGGCCTGGTGCCAGCAGGAACTGGCCGAGCTGCAAGCCGCCGCAAGCCCGCCCGCCTGAACACGCGGTGGCTTCACGTCCCGTGAAGCCGGGTGACCCACTCAAGTTTCTTCTTCGGCCACCAGTTGCAGCGTCACCGGCGCCGCCCGGTGCAGCTCCGCCTGCACCGACAGCCGCAGCGGCTGGCCGGGCTCCACCGTCTTGCGGAAACGCACGTCCAGGCTGTCGCGGCCGCTTTCATGGGTGGGCACCCGGCGCGCCCACTGCTGCGCGCCGTCCACCAGCACCTTCAGGCCGTGCCAGGCGTCGGTGGCCTCACGCGCCTGCACCTGCAGGCTGCAGCTGATCTCGAAGCTGCGGGTGCGCACCGCGTCGGGCGGGATGTCGAGCTTCAACAGGCTGCGGCCTTCGGTCTCGGCTACCCATCGTTCGGGCGTGGTTCGGCTTGGCATGGCGGCATCCGGGGCTGGGGCCTCAGCCCCGCCGGGCCGCCCCAAGGGGCTGAGATCCCCAAGGGTCCGAAGGGCCCTTTCACAAGCGCCTGGGGGGCGCGAGCGTAGCGAGCTTGGGGGCACCATATCAATGCGGCTTGCGGCGATCGGTGGGCTTGTCGTCGGTCGGCGGCCGGAAGGCGTCGGGCTTGTAGACGTTGCCCTCCCAGCGGCCGCGGCGGGAAGCGCGCCGGATGGCTTCCTGCGCCATGCGGGCAGCTTCTTTCGGGTCGGCACGCCGCTCGGTGCGCGTGGGCAGCGGCCGGCCGCGCCGCACCCGCTGCCACAGGCGCTGCGCCGTGGCGTCGAGGCGGCTGCGCAGGCGCGCGCCGATCACCATGCGCACGAGCAGCGCCAGGCAAACGGCCAGAACCATGCCGGCCAGCACACGGGTGATGATGTCCATCGGCCGCAGATGGTAGCGCCGCCGCCATCGCCCGGGTGGCCGCGGGGGTGGCAGCCTGGGGAGAAGACCTGCTCGCGCCCTACTCGCGCGTGGGCGCCAGCCAGCGCTCCAGCGTGCTGCCCAGCAGCTGCACGTTCACCGGCTTGGCCAGGTAGTCGTTCATGCCGGCCTGCAGGCAGCGCTCGCGGTCGGCGGGCGTGGCGTGGGCCGTCAACGCGATGATGGGCGTGCGCTGCGCCCGCGAGCCGGCTTCGCCGTCGCGGATGCGGCGGGTCAGCTCGTAGCCGTCCATGCCGGGCATCTGGCAGTCCATCACCACCACCGCAAAGTCGCGCGCGTCCAGCGCCGCCATCGCGCCGGCCGCATCGGAGGCCACGTCCACCTCGAAGCCCAGGTGCTCCAGGAACGAGCGGGCCACCACCTGGTTGATCTCGTGGTCTTCCACCAGCAGCACGCGGCCGCGCGGCGTGGCGCCGGTGGCGGCCAGCGCACCGGTGGCGGCGGCGGCCGGCGCGCCGCCGCGGCTGGCCGATTCCAGCGCGCGGGCCAGCGAAGCGTCGTCCACCGGCCGCTGCAGCCGGGTGCCGCTGGGGCCGCCGGGCAACGCTTGGGCCGCCGGCTCGCTGCGCAGGATGAGCAGCCGCTCCCAGGGCACGGGCTGGCTGTCGTCCAGGCCGTTGGGCGGCCAGCCGTCGTGCGGTTCGTCGTACAGCACCGCATGCGGCGCCTGGGCGCTCAGCATCTCGGGCGCAAAGGCCAGCTCGCGCCAGGTCATCGAGGCCACCACCTCATGGCCCAGGTGGCGCAGGCGCGCCTGCCAGGCCTGCTGGCTGGCCGGCGCATCGCTGATCACGGCCGCGCGGCGTGGCAACGCCTCACGCGCCGCGGCGGTGACCGGGGGCGGCGCTTCCAGCGGCTGCAGCGGCAGCCACACGCGGAACAGCGCGCCGTGGCCCTCTTCGCTTTGCAGCGACACCTGGCCGCCCATGGCCTGCACCAGCAGGTGCACCACTGCCAGCCCCAGGCCGATGCCGCCCTGGCGGCGCGCCAGGCTGGCATCGGCCTGCACGAAGGGCGCGAACACGCTGGCATGCAGCGCGGGCGCGATGCCGATGCCGGTGTCGCTGACCTCGATCAGCACACCGCCCTCCGGCGCCGGCCGGGCCGCCAGCAGCACCTGGCCCACCGGGGTGAACTCCAGCGCGTTTTCCAGCAGGTGGTTGACCACCTGGCGCAGCCGTGCCGCATCGGCCGCCACCCACACCGGCAGCGCCGGGTCGAGCAGGCATTCCAGCAGCAGGCGCTTGGCCTGGGCCCGCGGCCACACCTCGGCCACCGCGGCATCGAGCAGGCCGCGCAGGGCCACCGGCTCGGCGCGCAGGCGCGGCGGCTCGGCTTCCAGGCGGGTGAAGTCGAGCAGCCGGTCGACCAGCGTCAGCAGGCTGCCGGCCGAGCGCTGCATCATCTCCACATAGCCGCGCTGGGTGGCGTCCAGCTGGGTGGCGGCCAGCAGGTCGGCCATGCCGGTGATGCCGCTCATCGGCGTGCGGATCTCATGGCCCAGGTGGGCCAGGAACTCGGACTTGGCGCGGCTGGCGGCCTCGCTGGCCGCCAGGGCCTGGCGCAGCGGCGCCGCATCGGGCGCCGGCTCGGCAGCGGCCTGCGGCGGCGCCACCGGCAACGGGGCTTCGGCCGGTGCAGCCACCGGTAGCGCAGCCGGCCGGGCCCGCCAGTGCCGCCACCATTGACGCCACGGCGGGCGGGTGGAAGCGGGGGTAGGCGGCTGGTCCATCGGCATTGGGCGAATAGTCGCCGAGCATAGCCTTCACGCAGCGGGAATATGCCCTTGCCAGCCCCCTCGGGTCGGCGTAGCGGGGCCGCCGCGCTTCAGGTCACGCGCGGCTTGACCCACACCCAGGCCACCACGCCGATGAGCATCATGCCCATGGAGGTGAGCGCCAGGCCGATGGCCGAATGCATCACCAGCGGCGCCACCAGGCCGGCCACCAGCCCGTTGGCCAGGCTGCCCACGCAGGCCTGCAGCGAAGAGGCCATGCCCCGGCGGTCGGGCGCCTGGTCCAGCACCAGCAGCGTGACCACCGGCACCATCAGCGCCCAGCCGAAGGCGAACACGCCGATGGGCAGCAGCGCCCAGGCCGGGTGCGGCGGCAGCAGCAGGTTGAGCGCCACGTTCACCACCGACACCACCAGCATGATGAGAAAGCCGTGGCGGATCTGGTGCTGGGGCTTGATGCGCCCGGCCAGCCGGCCCGACAGCCAGGCGCCGCACATGATGCCGCCGATGGTGATGCAGAAGAACCAGAAGAACTGGGTGGGCGCCAGGTGCAGCAGCTCGCCCAGGAACACCGGCGCCGACAGCACGTACAGGAACATGCCGTTGAACGGGATGCCGCTGGCCAGCGCCAGCGCCATGAAGCGCGGGCTGGCGCCCAGCTGCAGATAGCCGGCCATCAGGTGCCGCGGGTGGAAGGACTGGCGCTGCGCCGGGTCCAGCGTTTCGGGCAGCAGCCGCCAGTTGATGAGCCACAGCGCCGTGCCCACCAGCACCAGGAACCAGAAGATGGCGTGCCAGCCCAGGTGCACGAACAGCAGGCCGCCCACCATCGGCGCCACCGCCGGTGCCACGCCGAAATAAATGGTCACCTGCGACATCACCCGCTGCGCCTCGGCCGGCGGAAACATGTCGCGGATGATGGCCCGCGACACCACCACGCCGGCCCCGCAGGAGATGCCCTGCAGCGCGCGGAAGAACACCAGCCAGCCCACGCTTTGCGACAGCGCGCAGCCCAGCGACGCCAGCGTGAACACGCCCATGCCGCACAGCACCACCGGCCGGCGGCCGAAGCTGTCGGCCAGCGCGCCGTGGAACAGGTTCATCAGCGCGAAGCCGAACAGGAAGGCCGACAGCGTCTGCTGCATCGCGGCCGGCGTGGCGCCCAGCGAGGCCTGGATGCCGGAGAAAGCCGGCAGGTAGGTGTCGATGGAAAACGGCCCGACGGTGCCCAGGCAGGCCAGCAGCACGGCCAGGGTCCAGCGCGGGCCACGCCACAGGGAAGAAGCTTGGGGATTCACGGCGAGCGTCCGTAAGCGGGCTGCCGCCCGCGGGTGGATGAAAAGTGTGAAGCAAGCCGATAGGCCGGATTCTGTGCACGGCGTCGCCCTTGCAGGCGCCGCCGCGTGACCGCCATTCCTCTGGGCCGTGGGTCGCCCACACGGCTCGGTGCCACCTACCCGCACACTCCTCGGGCCGAATCAACGTGTGCCTATTTGGTGTTGCTGCGCGCAGAGATTGCCCGTTTCACCCGCCGCGGCGCAAACCGCGGCGACTCGTCTCTGTTGCTCTGATCCTCACCTCGCGGTGGAGAGCCGTTAGCTCCTGCGCTGCCCTGTGCAGTCCGGACCTTCCTCCAGTGCCGTGTTTCCACGATCGCACCAGCGGCGGTCTGGCTTGCTTCACCGTGCGATTATCGCGGTACAAGCGTCATTCAGAATTTTTCGCCAGAAGGAGACCGTCCATGCGCGCCGACAACGTCCTCGCCACCATCGGCAACACGCCCCACATCCGCATCAACCGCCTGTTCGGCGCGTCGGCCAATGTCTGGGTCAAGTCCGAGCGCGCCAACCCCGGCGGCTCCATCAAGGACCGCATCGCGCTGGCCATGGTCGAAGACGCCGAGGCCCGCGGCCTGCTCAAGGCCGGCGGCACCATCGTCGAGCCCACCTCGGGCAACACCGGCGTGGGCCTGGCCATGGTGGCGGCCGTCAAGGGCTACCCGCTGGTGCTGGTGATGCCCGACAGCATGAGCGTGGAGCGCCGCCGGCTGATGCTGGCCTACGGCGCGCGCTTCGTGCTCACCCCGCGGGCCGAGGGCATGAAGGGCGCCATCGCCAAGGCGCAGTCCATCGTGGCCGAAACCGCCGGCGCCTGGATGCCGCAGCAGTTCGAGAACAGCGCCAACATCGACGTGCACCTGCGCACCACCGCGCGCGAGATCCTGGCCGACTTCCCCGAGGGCCTGGACGCGCTGATCACCGGCGTGGGCACCGGCGGCCACATCACCGGCTGCGCCCAGGTGCTCAAGGCCGAGTGGCCGCAGCTCAAGGTGTTTGCCGTGGAGCCCACCGCCTCGCCGGTGATCAGCGGCGGCCAGCCTTCGCCGCACCCGATCCAGGGCATCGGCGCCGGCTTCGTGCCCAAGAACCTGCACACCGCGCTGCTGGACGGCGTGGTGCAGGTCGACGCCGAAGCCGCCCGCGAGATGGCCCGCCGCAGCGCCCGCGAAGAAGGCCTGCTGGTGGGCATCAGCAGCGGCGCCACGCTGCAGGCCATCGCGCAGAAGCTGCCCGAGCTGCCGGCCGGCGCCCGCGTGCTGGGCTTCAACTACGACACCGGCGAGCGCTACCTGTCGGTCGAAGGCTTCCTGCCGGCCGAGTGAAGCAGCCCGACGTGCCCAAGCCCTTGAAGTTGGCGGCCGCGGCGATGCCGGGCCTGGAATACGCACTGCCCCCCGGCACCCGGGTGGGCGGGGTGGTGATCGACTCGGTGTTGTCCGTCGGCGAGTTCGGCATCGTCTACCACGCGGTGGACCCGATGCTGCGGCGCCCGGTGGCGGTCAAGGAGTACTTCGTGCCCGCGCTGTGCGTGCGCGACGCCGAAGGCCAGGTGGCGCCGCGCAGCGAGGCCCAGGCCGGCGCCTTCGCCACCGGGCGCCAGGCATTCGTCGAAGAAGCACGGCTGCTGGCCCACCTGGAGATCCCCGGCCTGTTGCCGGTCACCGGCCTGTTCGAGGACCGCGGCACCGTGTTCCGGCTGATGCCGTTTGCGCCCGGGCGCACGCTGGCCTCGTGGCGGGCGATGTACACCGACACGCTGGACGAAGGCGGCCTGCGCCACCTGCTGAGCGACCTGATGGTGCCGCTGGAAGCGCTGCATGCCGCCAACCTGGTGCATGGCTATGTGCTGCCCGAGCAGGTGATCCTGGCCGAAGGAAGGCCGGCGCTGCTGTTGGGCTTTGGCACCGTGCGCCGCTCGCTGCAGGGTGCGCTGGACGCGGCCTACACCCCGATGGAACAGCTGCCGGCCGGCGGCCACCTGCCCCGCGGCGCCTGGAGCGACGTCTACGCGCTGGCGGCGCTGGCGCGCTTTGCGATGTCGGCGCAGCCGGTCACCGCCTCCGGCGAGCCGCCCACCGCCCATGCCCTGCGCGCCCGCGCGCCGATCGGCCATGCGCTGTCGCATGCGCTGGAGCGGGCGCTGTCCACCTTGCCCGGTGACCGGCCACAGTCGATGGCGGCGCTGCGCCAGGCCATGGGGCTGCGCCACAGCAGCGGCCCGGGCGCCGGCATGGTGGACGTCACCCTGCCCGGCGGCGAGGCCTTCGACGCCACCGCCACCCGCCCCTGGCCCGCGCCCTCGATCGGCGCTTCGCTGCGGGCCGCGACGGCGCGCGCCCCCGTGGCCGAGCCGCCGGCCGTGGCCGCGCCGCTGCGGCCCACACCCCGGCCGTCGCCCGCGCCTGCGGCCCTGGGCGACGAGGGCGGCCCTGCAGCCGCCTTCCCGCTGCCCGGCCGGCCCTCGCTGCATGAAGCGCCGCCGCCGGTGGCCCATGCCTGGGAAGACAAGCCGCCCGTAGCGCCTGCAGCCCCTGCTGCACCTGGCGATGGGCCGGTGACACCGCCCGCGCCCGTTGCGCCAGCGTCGGCGGCTGCGATGGCCGAGCCGGCGCTGCCCGCCGTGGCCGCCATGGCGCCGCCGACCGCTGTGCCTGCCGCCGATGCCGCCGCCGCCGCCGCCGATGCCGATGCCGATGCCGATGCCAATGATCGGCCGGCGCCCAGCCCCGCCGCTGCGCAGGGGCCCGGCGCACCGCGGCCCGACCCGACCGCTGCCGCCGAGCCCACGCTGGCAGCGAACGAAGCGCTGACGGCCCACCTCACGGCCGGCCCGCCCGAGCCCGCGTTCGACGTGCCGCCCGCACCGGCCGCACCCGCCGCGGCCGACAACGCGCCCGCGCACGACCCGATTCCCGAAGTGATGGCCAATGCCGCCGCGCACGGCCGTGTGGAGCCGCCGTTGCATGCGGTGCCGGTGGTGCCTGTGATGCAGGTGGCGCCCAGCGAGCAGGCGACGCAGACGACGCCCACGGCACCGGTGGTGCCTGTCGCGCCTGTCGCGCCTGCCGAGCCGGCGATGCGGGCTGAGCCGATCGAGCCGGCAGCGCCCGCCTTTGCCGCGGCGCCCGCGCCCGCGCTGCCGAAGCTGCAGCCCATCGAGCTGCCGCCCGACCGCCCCGCCCGTGCGCCGGCAGCGCCCACTGCGGAAGAGGAAGAGCCGATCGACGATGCAGTGCGCGCCGCCATCGCCGCGGCCATCGGGTCCTTGCCGCCGGCCCCGCCGCGCCGCGCCCCGGGCGCGCTGCCGGCCGGCGCCGCATCGGCGCCCGATCACGGCCTGCCACGCATCGAGCTGCCCGACCTGATGCTGCCCCCGGCCGACGCGCCCGACGAAGCGCAGGCGCGTGCTGCCCAACGCCAGCGGGCCAGCGGGCCCTCGATGCGCACACGCATCATCGCCGCGCTCGTCGGCCTGCTGGTGCTGATCGCCATCGCCGCGGTGGCCTGGTCGGCGTGGAAAGACGCCACGCTGAACCTGGGCGGCGGCTGAGCGCGTGAAGCCGCCGGGCGTCAGGCGGCGAGACGCCAGCGCAGCGTCTCGCCCCCGCGCAGCGGCTTGAGCTGCGCATCGCCGAACGGCACCGCCTCGGGCACCGGGTAGTCCTCACGCACCAGGGTCACGCGGCCGGTGTTGCGCGGCAGGCCGTAGAAGTCGGCGCCATGGAAGCTGGCGAAGGCCTCCAGCTTGTCCAGCGCGCCGGCGGCCTCGAACACCTCGGCATACAGCTCCAGCGCGGTGAGCGCGGTGTAGCAGCCGGCATGGCCGCCCGCATGCTCTTTCAGATGCGCCGCATGCGG
>NZ_CAXFDV010000266.1:0-5776 GCF_964001545.1 uncultured Aquincola sp. | reverse complement strand
TGGATGAAGGCGCCCTCCACCTGGCCGATGTCCAGCGCCGGGTTCAGCGAGCGGCCGGCATCGTGCAGCACGTCGGCGCGCAGCAGCTTCCATTCACCGGTGAGCGTGTCCACCAGCACCTCGCTCACCGCCGCGCCATAGGCGAAGTAGTAGAAGGGCCGGCCCTTCATCTTGTCGCGGTCCCAGCTCAGGCCCGGCGTGGCGTAAAAGCCGTCGGACCACAGCTGCACCCGGTCCAGGTAGGCCTGCGCCACCACCGCGTCAAAGCGCAGCGTGCGGCCGCCCACCTGCACCTCGTCGTTGGCAAACACCACCTCTTCAGCGCTGCCGCCATGGTGCGCGGCGATGCAGGCGGCCAGGCGCTCGCGGATCTGCCGCGCCGCATCCTGCGCGGCCTTGCCGTTGAGGTCTGCGCCGGTGGAAGCGGCGGTGGCCGAGGTGTTGGCCACCTTCTGGGTGTCGGTCGCGGTCACGCGCACCCGCTCGAAGCTCACGCCCAGCTCATGCGCCACCACCTGGGCCACCTTGGTGTTCAGGCCCTGGCCCATCTCGGTGCCGCCATGGTTCACCAGGATGGAGCCGTCGTTGTACACATGCACCAGCGCGCCGGCCTGGTTGAAGTGCTTGACGTTGAAGGAGATGCCGAACTTCAGCGGCACCAACGCCAGGCCGCGCTTGAGCACCCGGCTGCCGGCGTTGAACTGCGCCACTGCCTCGCGCCGGGCGGTGTAGTCGCTGCTGGCCACCAGCTGGTCGACCACCTCGTGCACGATGTTGTCGGTCACCGTCTGCTCGTAGGGCGTGACGTTGCGATCGGTGGTGCCGTAGAAGTTGGCACGGCGCACCGCCAGCGGATCGCGCCCCAGCCGGCGCGCCACCGCGTCCAGGATGTTCTCGATGGCGATGGCGCCCTGCGGCCCGCCGAAGCCGCGGAAGGCGGTGTTGCTCTGGGTGTTGGTCTTGCCCGAAAAGCCGTGCAGCGCCACGTCGGGCAGCCAGTAGGCATTGTCGAAGTGGCACAGCGCGCGGGTCATCACCGGGCCCGAGAGGTCGGCCGAATGGCCGGCGCGCGAGACCATGTTCACCTCGGCGCCCAGGATGCGGCCTTCATCGTCATAGCCGATGTCGTACTCGTACCAGAAGCAGTGCCGCCGGCCGGTGATCATGAAGTCGTCGTCGCGGTCCAGCCGCAGCTTGACGGGGCGGTTGAGCTTCTTGGCCGCTACGGCCGCCACGCAGGCGAACAGGCCTGACTGCGACTCCTTGCCGCCGAAGCCGCCGCCCATGCGCCGGCATTCCACCTGCACATGGTGGGCGTGCAAATGCAGCGCATGGGCCACCAGGTGCTGCATCTCGGTGGGGTGCTGGGTGCTGCAGTACACATGCATGCCGTCGTTTTCCTTGGGCACGGCATAGCTGATCTGGCCTTCCAGGTAAAACTGTTCCTGGCCGCCGACGTCGAAGCTGCCTTGCAGCCGGTGCGGCGCCTTGGCAATGGCGGCCTGCGCGCCGCCTTCGGTGCTGCTGCGCACCAGGTGCATGGGCGGCACCACGTACTGCTGCTGCGCATGCGCCTGCTGCGGCGTGAGCACCGGGGGCAGGGCGTCGATCTGCAGCACCTGCTTGGCCAGTGCCGCGGCGCGGCGCGCCTGGTCGCGGCTGCGGGCGATGACGGCGAACACCGGCTGGCCCAGGTAGCGGATCTCGCCGTCGCACAGGATGGGATCATCGTGCACGATCGATCCACAGTCGTTGGTGCCGGGGATGTCGGCCGCGGTGAGCACGGCCACCACGCCGGGCATGGCCTTGACCTTGTCCAGGTCGGCGCTCGTCAAGGTGCCCTTGGCCACCGGCGACAGGCCCAGGGCGCAGTGCAGGGTGCCTTGCAGCTCGGGGATGTCGTCGATGTAAGTGGCCTCGCCGGCCACGTGCAGGTGGGCCGACTCATGCGGCCGGCTGATGCCGACCCGCGCCCCGGCGGCCTGGGCGCTGCGTTCGGCCGCCTCGTCGATGCGCGCGGCGGTGTTCTTCGCATAGGGCGCGAAGGCTTCGGCGGGCTGCAGCAGGCTGGGGGCGATGGGCTTGTTCATGTGTTGGTCCGGCTTAGGGCTTGGCGGCAGGGCTTGTCTAGACAGGCTGCGTTCGGCTATTTTTCAGTGAGGCGCCTGGGTCAAGGCCATCAGAGGCTGGTGCGGGGTGGGGTGCCTGGGCGTGGGGCTGGGCGGGCAGGGGCGAGGGCTTAGCTTCCGCGGTCCGCGCTGCGCGCGGACTGCCCTGCGCTGCTCGGTCGAGTGGCCCACGCCGCGTAACTCGCTGCGATGGCTTTGCCATCTCCGCTCAGACACCCGCCTGCGAGTCAGATGACGAGGCGCGCTGCGCGCGCGGGCCACCCGCCCTGCGCTGCTCGGCGCTCCAGATGCGCCCTCGCCCCTACCCGCCCAGCCCCACGCCCCCGCTTGGCCTCGCTGGCGCATCGGGACCCCAGGCCACGGCAGGTGCCGGTAGTTGGTGTGGGTGTGCTGCAGCGGCACACCTGCTGCCACGGCAGTGCTCCAGCTGTGCTGCGCGGCGGGCGGGGCCCGGTGGGGGCGATTTTGGGCTCGGCGAGGAGCGCAGCGACGAGGTCGGCACGCGCAGCGTGCTTCGTCAACTGACTCGCGGTGGTTGTTCGAGTGCAGTGAGCGCAGCGAACGTAGCGAGTTCCACCGCGCGACCTTGTCGGGAGCACCGCAGCGCAGTCGGCCCGCAGGGCCGACCGAGACCGCATGAGCCCCTGCCGGGCCCCGCCCGCCGCGCAGCGCCGCAAATTGCAGCGCTCCGCCGAGGCACCCACGGAGCACCGTCACAACCCCACCATTAGCGCAGCTCACAGCCACACCCCACCTCACACCCCATGCGGCATCACCGCAAACACGCTGGTCTGCGACACCGGCAGCGGATCGGCCGCCCGCGTCTCCAGCCAGAAGCGCATCAACAGGTTCTGCGCCACCTGCATGCGGTACTCGGCGCTGGCGCGCATGTCGGTCAGGGGTTTGAAGTCCTGCAGCAGCGCGGCCTGGGCGGCCTGCACGGTGGCCTCGGTCCAGGCTTGGCCCAGCACCGCGGCTTCGGCTGCGGCGGCGCGCTTGACGACCCCGGCCATGCCGCCGAAGGCCAGGCGCACGCTGCGCACGGTGTCGCCATCCAGTTCGATCGAGAAGCCGCCGCACAGCGCGGAGATGTCGCAATCGAAGCGCTTGCTGATCTTGTAGGCCCGCACCGTGCGGTTGAAGGCTGCGCCCGGCACCAGCAGGGCCCGCACGAATTCACCCGGCTCCAGCCGGTTCTTCATGTAGTCCACGTAGAACTCGGGCAGCGGCATCTGGCGCACCCGCTCGCCCTGGCGCAGCTCGATCTGCGCGTCCAGCGCCATCAGCATCGGCGGTGAATCGCCGATGGGTGAGCCGTTGGCCACGTTGCCACCCAGCGTGCCGGTATGGCGGATGGGCGGGGACGCAAAGCGCAGCCACAGGTCGGTCAGCGCCGGCAGGCGCTTGGCCAGCGCGGCATAAGCGTCTTCCAGCGATGCACCGCCGCCGATGCGCAGGCCGCCGTCGGCCATCGTTTCTATCGTTTTGAGCGCGGCCACGTGGCCCACGTAGATCAGGTCGCCCACGTCGCGGAACTGCTTGCTCACCCACAGGCCGATGTCGGTACTGCCGGCCAGCAGCGTGGCTTTGGGGTGCTGCACGCGCAGCGCGGCCAGCTCGTCCAGCGTGGCGGGCGCATGCAGCGTGGCGGCGGGCTCGCCGGGGCGGGCGCCCTGGTAGCTCAGCGAGCCGGCCTGCAAGGCTTGCAGCGCGGCCACCACCGGCGCGGCATCCAGCCGCGCGGCGGGCAGGTCGAACATGCGCTGGCCGGCATCGATGATGGGCCGGTAACCGGTGCAGCGGCACAGGTTGCCCGACAGCTCGTCGGCCAGCTGCTGGCGCGTGGGCTGGGTGCCGGCCGCCTGGTGGTGCTCATAGGCGGACCACAGCGACATCACGAAACCCGGGGTGCAGAAGCCGCATTGCGAGCCGTGGCACTCCACCAGCGCCTGCTGCACCGGGTGCAGCTGGCCGGCGCACTGGGGCTTCAGGTCTTCCACCGTGAACAGCGCCTTGCCGTGCAGCGTGGGCACGAACTGGATGCAGCTGTTGACCGTCTGCAGCTGCAGCTGGCCGGCCGCGTCCAGCTCGCCCACCACCACGGTGCAGGCACCGCAGTCGCCTTCGTTGCAACCTTCCTTGGTGCCGGTGCAGTGGGCGTCCTCGCGCAGCCAGTCGAGCACGCTGCGGGTGGGGTGCACGCCGCTCACGTCGACGATGCGGCCCTGGTGATAGAAGCGCACGGGTTGTGTTGTCATGGGGTGGGAAGTTACTCGCTGCAGGGCAGCCCGTGAATACGATAGCCCTCATAGCACCTATCGAGCCAGCCATATGACGCAGCGCGCCGAGTTCGACAAGATCGAGCTGTACCTGATCAGAGTCCTCCACACCGTGATCGTCGAACGCAGCGTCTCCCGTGCTGCCCTGCGCCTGCAGAGCACCCAGCCCGCCGTCAGCGCCCAGCTGAAGCGGCTGCGTGAGCTCACCGGCGATCCGCTGCTGGTGCGGGCCGGCAACGGCATGACGCCCACCGCCACTGCGCTGCAACTGGTGGGGCCGGCGGCCAGCCTGCTGCAGGCGGCCGATGCGCTCTTCAGCCCGCGGCTGCGCAGCGCCTCGTTCGACCCGCAGACCACCACCGCCACCTTCCGCGTGGCCGCCAGCGACTACCTGGACCCCACCTTCCTGCCCGAGCTGGTGGCCCATGTGCACCAGGCCGCGCCCGGCGCCCGCATCGAGCTGCTGGCGCTGTCGCGCGACTTCGACTACCGCCGCGGCCTGGCCGACGGTGAGGTGGACCTGGTGATCGGCAACTGGCTGCGTCCGCCCGAGGAGCTGCACCTGGGCCGGCTGATGACCGACGAGATCGTCTGCCTGGTGGCCGAGGGCCATCCGGTGGTGCGCCTCGCCGAAGGCGCCGGCAAGGGCTGGACGGTGGACAAGTACCTGGGCTGCGAGCACGTGGCCCCTTCGCCGCTGAGCCCGGGTGCGCTGGGCGTGATCGAGGAGCACCTCACGTCGCTCGGCCTCAAGCGCAACCTGGTGGTGCGCAGCGCCCACTTCGGCCTGATACCGCTGATGGTGGCGCGCAGCGGGCTGGTGCTGACCACCGGTCGGCTGTTCTGCTCACGCTATGCCGGCGTGCTGCCGGTGCGCATCGTGCGCTGCCCGGCGCCGTTTCCGCCGCTCACCTACTACCAGCTGTGGCACGACCTGACGCATGCCTCGCCCTCGATGCGCTGGCTGCGCGAGCAGGTGCGCGAGGTGGCCCGCCGGCTCGCCCAGCCGGGCGCCGGGCCGTCGGCCGCGGTGCATTGACAATCCGCCCCCCAACCGAATCCGCCGATGACCCCGACCGACGTTCCGCCCCACCGACTGGCCCTGCGGGGTGACCTGCTCGACTTCACCGCCACGCCCGAGTGGGGCGCGGTGCACAGCCCGGCCGTGCGCTGGCGCCCCGACCACTGGCTGCTGATCGAAGACGGCCGCATCACCGGCGCGCAGCCGGCCAACACGCCGCTGCCCGGCGAGGGCTGGCAGCAGCACGACCACCGCGGCCGGTTGATCCTGCCGGGCTTCATCGACACCCATGTGCACAGCCCGCAGCTCGACGTCATCGGCAGCTATGGCACCGAGCTGCTGGACTG
>NZ_CAXFDV010000265.1:0-2462 GCF_964001545.1 uncultured Aquincola sp. | reverse complement strand
CGAAGGGCTTGGTGGCCACGGCCAGCCAGTGGATGGGGCGCGCCACCAGACGGGCCAGCGTCTCGGGGCTGCTCTGGCCGATGCGCTTGGGCACCAGCTCGCCAGCCACGATCGAGAAGTAGGTGATCAGCACCACCACCAGGCCGGTGGCGGCATAGCCGCTGTAGGGCTGCGCCACGCCGATGCCGCTGAGCCACTCGGCCAGTGGTGCGGCCAGCGCGGCTTCACCCACGATGCCGTTGAGCACGCCGATGGAGGTGATGCCGATCTGGATGGTGGACAGGAAGCGGGTCGGGTCTTCCCCCAGCTTCACGGCCGCGGCGGCGGCCGCGTCGCCCTCATCGATCAGCTTTTGCAGCCGGGCCTTGCGGGCGGTGACCAGCGCGATCTCCGACATGGCAAAGAGCCCGTTGAGCACGATGAGGGCGAAAAGTATGGCGATTTCCATGGTGGGGGCAGCAGGCCGCGACCGGGCGCGGCGGAGTGAGGGGCCAATCGATGGCGGCAGTCAGCCGCCGGTGGGCAGGGCTGGCCGGCGTGCAGGCACGCCAGCGAGCGGGCAAGGCGCGGGCCCGGACGCGCGGGCCTAAGCGATGGCGCGGGTGGCCGCGCGGGCCGCTGGCCGGGGTGGCCGCAGCGGGCCTTCGGGCACATGGGTGGCCCAGGCGGCAGCGCGGTGGGGGGCGCCGGCAGCGGGCAGGGTGGGCGAGGGCGGCAGGCCGGGCGCGCTGGGCGGCAGGGCCGGCGTGTCGGTGGGCGCATCGCCCAGGGCCTGGGCGGGCTGGTCGTCCAGGTGGTGGTCGGCCACCGAACCGGGGTCGGTGGCAGGCACAGCCGCCGCGTTCAGCGGGGTGGCCGTGGTGGCGTCGTGGGCCACCGGCATCAGCAGCGATTCATGCGCCGTGGCGCCAGACCACAGCAGCACGCACGCAAGGAACAAGGCCAGCAGGCGTTTGCACATCAGGGGGGGAGTGTAGGGCTCCACCCCGCAGCCGGCCGCGGGCGGGCTTACTTGGCGCCGCGCAGCTTGGCCAGCTCGGCCTGGGTTTCGTTCCACAGGTCCATGCCCACGGTGGTGCCGATGCTGGCGTTCACGCGGGTGAGCTTGTCGCGCATGCGGGCGGCTTCGGCGGGCGGCAGCTCGTTGATCTGCATGCCCTTGGCCTTCAGGTCGGCCAGTGCCTTGGCGGCTTCGTCGCGGGTGTCCTTGCGCTCGAAGTCGCGGCTGGCGATGGCGGCGTCGCGCAGCACCTTCTGCTCGTCCTTGCTCAGGCCGTCCCACCACTTCTTGCTCACCGTCACGATCCACGGGCTGTACACGTGGTTGGTGATGCTGAGGTACTTCTGCACCTCATAGAACTTGCTGGACAGGATGGTGTTGTACGGGTTCTCCTGGCCGTCCACCGTGTTGGTTTCCAGCGCGCTGAACAGCTCCGAGAACGGCAGCGGCACCGCGTTGGCGCCCAGCAGCTTGAAGCTGTCCAGGTACACGTTGTTCTGCATCACGCGCAGCTTCACGCCGTTCAGGTCTTCCATCTTGGCGACCGGGCGCTTGCTGTTGGTGAGGTTGCGAAAGCCGTTTTCCCAGTAGGCCAGGCCCACCAGACCTTTTTCCTCCAGCTTGTCCATCACCTTGCGGCCGATGGGGCCGTCGAGCACGGCGTCGGCTTCCTTCACGTTGTTGAAGAGGAAGGGCGTGTCCCACAGCGCCATTTCCTTGGTGATGCCCACCAGCGTGGCGGTGGAGCCGACCATCATCTCCTGCGCGCCGCCGATCAGGGCCTGCTGCATCTGGGTGTCGGGGCCCAGGGCGGCGGCGCCGATGGCCCGCACCTTCATCTTGCCGCCCGAGCGCTTGGCCACCTCGTCGGCAAACACCTTGGCGGCGCGGCCCTGGTTGCTCTGCTCGTTCAGGCCGTAGCCGAAGCGGATCAGGCGCGGCTTGATGTCCTGGGCCTGTGCCAGGGCGGGGGCCAGGGTGGCCACGCAGGCGGCGGCCAGCAGGGTGCGGCGGATGAAGTTCATGCTTGTCTCCTACTAAAAAAGCGAACGGTCAACGCAGCCAGGCCACCGGTGCGGTGACCAGCTGCGGGAACACCACGAACAGCGCCAGCAGCAGCGTGTAGGTGATGAGGAAGGGGTTCACGCCCTTGATCACCTGGTGCAGCGGCAGCCGGCCCACGCCCGCCACCACGTTGAGCACCGTGCCCACCGGCGGCGTGATCAGGCCGATGGCGCCATTGAGGATGAACATCAGCCCGAAGTACACCGGATCGATGCCGGCCTTGACGGCGATGGGCAGCATCACCGGCGCGAAGATCAGGATGGTGGGCGTGAGGTCCAGCGCCGTGCCCACCAGCACCAGCACGATCATCATCACCGCCATCAGCAGCCGCGGGCTTTCCACCAGCGGGCCCAGCCAGCCGGTGAGCACGCCCGGCAGGTCGGCCAGCGTGATCATG
>NZ_CAXFDV010000264.1:0-9355 GCF_964001545.1 uncultured Aquincola sp. | reverse complement strand
GCCAGCTGGCCGCGGCCGGCGTCACCGCCATCCACAACCCCTTGAGCAACCTGCGCCTGGGCTCGGGCGTGGCGCCGGTGCGCCGCATGGTGGAACGTGGCTTGCGCGTGGGCCTGGGCAGCGACGGCGCCAACACCTCCGACACCCAGAACCTGTTCGAGGTGGCGCGCATCGCGGCCTACCTGTCGCGCATCGTCGGCGCCGACGAAACCCGCTGGATCACCGCCGCCGAGGCGCTGCGCATGGGCACCCTTCACAGCGCGCATGCGCTGGGCTGGGGCGACCGTCTGGGCCGGCTGGCGCCCGGCTGGCAGGCCGATCTGGTGCTGCTGGACCTGGCCCAGCCCATCTACGTGCCGCTGCGCGATGTACTGCGCCAGCTGGTGCACGGCGAAAACGGCGCCGCGGTGACGCACGTGCTGGTGGCCGGCCGCGTGGTGGTGGAGCACGGCCGCCTGCTCACGCTGGACGAAGCGGCGCTGCGCCGACAGGCCCAGGCCGCCGCCGAGCGGCTGGATGCGCTCAATGCCGAAGGCCGCCACCTGGCCCAGGCGCTGCGCCCCTGGATCGGCGCCTTCTGCTGCGGCATCGGTCAGCGGCCCTTCCACCTGCAAAGGCGGCTGCCGCCCGGCGGTTGATCACGCCCGCCGATCCGCCCGCCTTCAAGTCCGCGCGGCGGCGGTCGATACCGTCACGCACACTGGAGAAGCGTGATGTCGGTAAAGCTCTCGATCGGTCGGCAACTGGCGTTGGGGTTCGCGCTGGTGCTGGGTCTGGTGGTGACGATGGCGTCGGTCGGCCTGCTGCGTCTGCAGGCCAGCCAGGCGGAAACCCACGAGATGCTGGACGTGCCCTTGCGCAAGGAACGCCTGGTGAGCGACTGGTTCGCGGTGGTCAATGCCGGCACCCGCCGCACCGTGGCCATCGCACGCAGCGCCGATGCTTCGCTGGCAGCCTTCTTCGCCGAAGACGCCAAGGCCAGCACCGCCCGCAACAACGAGCTGCAGAAGTCCATCGAGGCGCTGCTGGACGGTGACGAGGAAAAGAAGGTGTTTGCCGCCGTCAGCGCGCACCGCAAGGACTTCATCACGGTGCGCGACCAGATCATGCAGCACAAGCGCGACGGCAAGAACCAGGAGGCGCTGACCTTGCTGGAGCAGCGCTTCCAGCCCGCGGCCGCCGCCTACCTGGACAGCATGACCCAGCTGGTGCAGCTGCAGCGCAAAGACCTGGACGCCCGCGCCGCGGCGCTGCAAGCCACCAATGAGCGCAGCAGCCTGATCCTGCTGTCGCTGGCGGTGCTGGCGCTGCTCACCGGCGTGGCCCTGGCCTTCACCATCACCCGCCGCATCGCCGGCCCGCTGCAGCAGGCCTCGCAGGCCGCCCAGCGCGTGGCCGCGGGCGACCTGACGACCTCGCTGGCCTCCAACCGCAGCGATGAGGCGGGCGAGCTGCTGCGGGCGCTGGAGCACATGCGCGGCCAGCTGGTGACGCTGGTGCGCCAGGTGCGCAACAACGCCGAAGGCGTGCTCACCGCCAGCAGCGAGATCGCCAACGGCAACATGGACCTGAGCGAGCGCACCGAGCAGCAGGCCTCGGCCCTGCAGCAGACCGCGGCCACCATGGAAGAGCTGAGCGCCACCGTGCGCCGCAATGCCGAGAATGCCCAGCATGCCAACCAGCTGGGCGGTGAAGCCTCGCAGGTGGCGGTGCGCGGCGGCGCTGCGGTCAAGCAGGTGGTCGACACCATGCACGAGATCCAGCAAAGCAGCCAGCGCATCACCGACATCATCGGCACCATCGACGGCATCGCCTTCCAGACCAACATCCTGGCCCTGAACGCGGCGGTGGAAGCCGCCCGCGCCGGTGAACAAGGCCGCGGCTTTGCGGTGGTGGCCGGCGAAGTGCGCATGCTGGCCCAGCGCAGCGCCGAAGCCGCGCGGCAGATCAAGGGCTTGATCAGCGACAGCACCGGCAAGGTGGCCCAGGGCAGTGCCCTGGTGGAACAGGCCGGCGTGACCATCAACGAGGTGGTGGGCGTCATCGGCCGCGTCAGCAGCATGGTGGCCGAGATCAGCGTGGCCAACGGCGAGCAGAGCCAGGGCGTCGGCCAGATCGGCCAGGCCGTGAGCCACCTGGACGTCTCCACCCAGCAAAACGCCGCCTTGGTGGAGCAGAGCGCCGCCGCCGCGCAAAGCCTGAAGCTGCAGGCGGCGCAGCTGGTGGAAGCGGTGTCGGTGTTCAAGTTGGCCGAGCGCTGAGGCCATCGCTTCGGGTGCGCGCCTCGCGGTCGCCTCGGGATGCGCAACGGGCTTGGGCGCCGCCGGTGCGGTGCAAAGGTGGTTCGACCCATGCAGCGATGGCGTGTCCATCTTCAGGTCTTCGCAGCAGACACCTGGCGCCGGTTCTGAGCACCCGCAAGGACCTCGCCATGCAGCGAGGCCAGGTTCTACAAGGTCTGGCGCCCAGCGTATCGCCCGCGCAGTGAGCGCGCGCGGCCGAGGGCAGTTGTTGCGAAACGCCAGCCCAGACGAGTGTCCGCTTGTAGGATGGCGACACCCCACCGCACGCCAACCCAACCGCGCAGGACTCCCTTGAAACTCGCCACCTGGAACGTCAACTCCCTGGCCGTGCGGCTGCCGCAGCTGCTGGACTGGCTGGCCCAGCACCAGCCCGATGCGGTGGTGCTGCAGGAAACCAAGCTCACCGACGACAAGTTTCCGCATGAGGCCTTGAGCGCCGCCGGCTACCACCCGCAGTGGTTCGGCCAGAAGACCTACAACGGCGTGGCGCTGCTGTCGCGCACGCCGGCCGAGGGCATCGTCAAGAACATCGTGGGCGTGGAAGACGAGCAGGCCCGCGTGATCGCCGGCACCGTCGAGGGCGTGCGGGTGATCGGGGCCTACTTTCCCAACGGCCAGGCGCCGGGCAGCGACAAGTTCGCCTACAAGATGCGCTGGCTCGATGGCCTGCGCGCCTGGCTGGCGCAGGAGATGGCGGCGCACCCGCAGCTGGTGCTGATGGGCGACTTCAACATCGCGCCCGAAGACCGCGACGTGCACGACCCGGTGGCCTGGGCCGGGCAGATCCACTGCACGCCCGAAGAACGCGGCCACTTCGCCGCGCTGCTGGAGATGGGCCTGGTCGATGCCTTCCGCCTGTTCGAGCAGCCGCCCAAGAGCTGGAGCTGGTGGGACTACCGCAACCTGGCCTTCCGCAAGAACCAGGGCCTGCGCATCGACCACATCCTGGTGAGCCCCGCGCTCAAGGCCCGCGTGACGGCCTGCCACATCGACAAGCTGCCGCGCAAGAACGAGCGGCCCAGCGACCACGCACCGGTGGTGGTGGAACTGGGCTGATCAGGCCACCCGGCCCTGCAGCGCCACCACCGGGTAGCTGGCGCGCTCGCCATCGGTCTGCACCGTGATCACTTCCACCAGCCGGCCGCGCAGGCGCAGCCGGTGCCGGCTGGCGGTGCTGCGCGGCACCATGGCCTTGACACCGCCGATGGGCAAGGCGCTGAGCTGCCCGCCCTCGCGCACCACCACCAGCTGCCGCGCGGCCTGGGGTTGCAGGCCCACCAGGGCATCGGCCAGCGGGCGCACCGGCACCGCCTGTTCGCGCCAGTGCAAGGTGGCCGGCAGGCCGGCATCCAGCCGCGGCCGCAGCTCGGCGGGCAAGGTCACCACGGCCTGCACCCGGTCGACCTCGGCCGCAAAGGCACCGCCGGCCTCGAACACCATGTAGGCCGGCGCGCCGGCCCCGGCCGCCAGCGCGCCCTGCCCGTGCGCGGCTGCGTCGTCGCGGGCGCTGATCGCGGTTTCGCCATAGCGCGCCATCAAGGCCTGCACGTCGATCAGCTGCAGCAGCGCATCGCCTTCCACCCGGCGCTGCAGCACCAGGTCGCCGGGCGCGTCGGCGCGGTCCGGCACCTCGGCCCAGCGCGCCATCGCCAGCACCTCCTGCACCACCAGGCCGATGGCCCGGTCGCCCGCGCAGACGATGCACCACCAGGCCGGCGTGCCGGCCTCGGGCAGGGCCTGCAAGGCGCCGCACAGGTCGACCACCGGCACCAGCCGGCCGCGCCATTCGCACAGGCCCAGCACGCCGTCGTGGCTGAGCAGTTCCTTGCGCAGCGGCAAGGGACGCAACAGCTCGCCCACCTGCGCCGCAGGGATGGCCATGCGCGCATCGCCCACGCGAAAGCAGGCCCAGCGGCTGCCGGCGGCGGCCTGGGGTGGCGGCTCGGCCACGGCCGCGGCCTGAACATCCACCTGCGAGTCGGCCTGCGTCACCCACACCGCCGCCAGCGCCATCAGCCGCTGCACATCGACCACCGGCACCGCCGGCTCACCTTCGGTGAACACGGCCGCGCTGTGGAACAGCTCGTCCGGCCGATCGTCATGGAACAGCCGCTGCACCCGGCCGGCCGGCAGGCGCTGCACGCCCACCACGGCCTCGACGGCCAGGCCGATGCTGTCGGCGCCGTGCTGCAGCAGCAGCACCAGGCCGCCCTTGGCGGGCAGCGCCGGGTCGCCGGCCGCATCGTCAGCGTTCAGCCAGGGCGCCAGGCTCAGCACCGGCAGCACCTGGCCGCCGGTCAGGCTCATCAGCCCTTCGATGGCACCGGCGCGGCGCGGCATCGGCTGCAGCGTGGCCGGCCGCGGCACCGCCTGGCGCACGGCGGCGCTGTCGATGGCCACGAGGCGGCCCTGCGTGCGCACCAGCGCATGTACGGTGGCGGTGGCAGGCATCAGGACTGCGCTCACGCGTTGTGCGAAGAGATCTGCAGGTCCAGCAGCAGGCTGGTCACGTTCTGCGTGGCGGTGGCCTGCTCGGTGGTGGCGCCGTGAATCTTCTGGATCGACTGCGTGGTGTCGTTGACCGAGCGCTGAATGCGGGCGAAGGCCTGCTCCACCTCCTGCGACAGGCGGCCGCCCTCGCCCACGCGCATCACGGTCTCGTTGATCAGCTTGGAGATCTCGCGCGTGGCGCGGGCCGACTTCTCGGCCAGCTTGCGCACCTCTTCGGCCACCACCGAAAAGCCCACGCCATGATCGCCGGCACGCGCCGCCTCGATGGCCGCGTTGAAGGCCAGCAGATGGGTCTGGCCGGCGATCTCGCTGATGGTGTCGATGATCTCGGTGATGCCCTGCGACGAGGACTGGATGGCGATGATCGATTCGCGCGAGCGCTGCAGCAGCTGGCTGCCGTCGTCGGCCTCGCGTTGCGTTCGGCTGGCCAGTTCGGTCGATTCCTGCGAGCCTTCGACGATGCGGCTGATCGAGCCCGACAGTCCGTCCATCACGCCCGAGATGGCGGACACGTTGTTGGCGATGGACTGCTCGCGGTTGACCTGGGCGGTGATCTCCATCGCGAACTTGACCACCTTGTACGGCTTGCCATCGAGGCCGATGATGGGGTTGTAGGTGGCCTGGATCCACACCTCGGCGCCATGCTTGCCCACGCGCCTGAAGCGGCCCATCTGGAACTGCCCGTCGTTCAGGTCCGACCAGAAGTCGCGGTACTCGCGCGACTTCACGAACTCGTCATCGCAGAACATCGCATGGTGCTGGCCCTGCACCTCTTCCAGCGTGTAGCCCACCGCGCGCAGGAAGTTGGCATTGGCACTGAGCACGTTGCCGCGCATGTCGAACTCGATCACCGCCTGCGAGCGGCCGATGGCTTCCAGCTTCGACTGCGCCTCGGCCGTGGTCAGGCGCTCCTGCGTCACGTCGGTGGCGAACTTCACCACCTTCGAGGGCCGGCCCGCGGCATCGAAGATCGGGTTGTAGGAAGCCTGGATCCACACCGGCTTGCCGTCCTTGGACAGCCGCCGGTACTCGCCGGCGTTGAATTCGCCGCGGCCCAGCCGTTCCCAGAAGGCGGCGTACTCGGGCGAGCGTGCAAAGCCCGGCTCGCAGAAGATGCGGTGGTGCTGACCCACCACTTCTTCCAGCGCATAACCGAAGGTGCGCAGGAAGTTGTCGTTGGCGGTGAGCACCTTGCCGGTGAGGTCGAACTCGATCACCGCCTGCACGCGGTTGAGGGCCTGCATGCGGCTGGCCACGTCGGCACCCAGGGCCTTGGCCGCGGTCATGTCGGTCGCGAACTTGACCACGCCCACCAGGGTGCCGGCGCCGTCGTACACCGGGTTGTACGAGGCCTGCAGCCACACCGGGCGGCCATCGCTGGCCACGCGCATGAACTCGCCCGAATGCGTCTGGCCCGAAGCCAGGATCTGCCAGAAGGCGGCGTACTCGGCCGAGCGGCCGTAGGCCGGGTCGCAGAACATGCGGTGGTGGCGCCCGATCACTTCGCCCCGTTCATAGCCCATGACCCGCAGGAACACCTCGTTGACCTCGGTCACATGGCCGGTGAGGTCGAAGGAGATGAGGGCCTGGATCTTGTCGAGGGCGGCGTACACGCCTTCGGCAAAGGCGATGCTGGGGGAAGCGGGGTACTGCTGAGACACGGTGGCTTTCGTGTAAATGCCGGCAGACACGCCGGACGTGCCCTCCTTATCGACACCCGCGGCAAGCCTTTGAGAGGGGGAAGGTGAATATCCACTTACAGCGGCACGCAAGCTCGGCCGCTGCCGGCCGATAACGCAGCAGCAGTACCGTCAGGCCCTTCATGAACCCACTTTCTCCTTCCCGGCCGCGGCCGGACAGCCTGGCCCATGCCTTCGGCACCGGCTCCGGCCAGACCGAAACCGCCAACGAGTTGCGCCGCCATCGGCGCGCCCGCGCCAGCTGGCCCGCGCGCCTGCTCAACAAGGGCGGCGCCATCATCCCAGTGACGGTGTGCGACGTGTCCGAAGGCGGTGTGGGCCTGCTCACGCCGACCGGCCTGCCGCTGGGCCTGATGCTGGACCTGGCGGTGTCGGTGCCTCATCCCGAGGACCGCAGCCGTTGCCTGCCGGTCACCGCGCGTGTGCGCGTGGTGTTCGCCAGCTTCGTGGGCTCGCAGTGCCGCATCGGCGTGCAGTTCGTGGCGCTGCCCACGCCGGCCCGCCTGGGCATCCGCCAGTACGTGCTGAGCCACAGCTGAACAAGCTGGCCGCTTGCGCGGCCAGCCCGCTCGTCAAGCCGCGGTGCGGAAGCGCTGCACCACACCGGCCAGCTGGCCGGCCTGCGACTTCAGGCTCTCGGCAGCGGCGGCCGACTGCTCCACCAGTGCGGCGTTCTGCTGCGTCATCTGGTCGAGCTGGGTGACGGCGGTGTTCACCTCGCCGATGCCCTGGCTCTGCTCGGCGGCCGAAGCGGTGATCTCGCCGATGATGTCCGACACCCGCTGCACGCTGGCCACGATCTCGTTCATCGTGCGGCCGGCGTCGCCCACCAGCCGGCTGCCCGACTCCACCCGCTCCACGCTGGCGCCGATCAGGCTCTTGATCTCCTTGGCGGCCTCGGCGCTGCGCTGGGCCAGGCTGCGCACCTCACCGGCCACCACCGCAAAGCCACGGCCCTGCTCGCCGGCGCGGGCCGCTTCCACCGCGGCGTTCAAGGCCAGGATGTTGGTCTGGAAGGCAATGCCGTCGATGGTGCCGATGATGTCGGCGATCTTCTGCGAACTGGCCTGGATCTCGTCCATGGTGGAGACCACCTGCGTCACCACCTCGCCGCCGCGCTGGGCCACCTGCGCCGCCGAATGGGCCAGCTGGTTGGCGGTGCTGGCGGCATCGGCGCTCTGGCGCACGGTGCCGGTCAGCTGCTCCATGCTGCTGGCCGTCTGCTGCAGGTTGCTGGCGGTCTGCTCGGTGCGCATCGACAGGTCGGCATTGCCGCTGGCGATCTCGCTGGAGGCCAGCTGGATGCTGTCGGTCGACTGGCGCACGCTGCCCACCATGCCGGCCAGCGCATCGTTCATGTCGCGCAGCGCCTTCATCAGCGCGCCGATCTCGTCGCCGCGGTGGGTGTCGATGTGGCGGGTGAGGTCACCGCCGGCGATGGCATGGGCCGTTTGCACCGCCTCGTCCAGCGGGCGCTGGATGCTGCGCACCAGCATCGCGGTGGCCAGGCCACCCAGCACCACCGTCAGCAGCGCCAGGCTGCCGGCGATCAGGTGCACGCGGCTGCGGGCGGCCGCGGCCGCGGCCGCGGCGGCTTCGGCCTTGCGGCGCTGCAGCTGACCGAACTCGTCGATGCTGGCCAGGTAGGCGGCCACGGCCGGCTGGTATTCGTTCTTGACGATGGCCAGGACCTTCTCGCGGTCGCCGGTGGCGGCCGCCTCGCGTGCCTTGGCGCTGGTGGCCAGCACGGCCTTGCCCTGGGTGGCCAGCACCGGGGCCAGCTTCTTGTCCTCGGGGGAGTCGGCCTTCTTCATCAGCGACTCACGCAGCTTGGTGATGAAGGGCGCGTCCTTGGCGATGTTCTCCTTGAACATCTCGTTGACCGTGGGGTCGGTGCTGACGATGGCGGCCTGGGTGCGCGCCACCGCCGTCTCGGTCAGTCCCTTCCACATCACCGACTGCTCCACCAGCTCATGGTGGTGCGCCTGGTCGTCCAGCGCCTCGTCGGCGATGCTGGTGGCCTGGTGCAGCGCAATGCCGGCACCCACCAGCATCACCAGCTGGACGGTACCCACCACGCCCCACAGCTTGCCGGACAGGCGCAGGTTCTCAAATCTCATCAATGTCTCCTCACGGTATGGAAATGGAAATGGGGCGGACCGTTCAGGCGCCCACGCGAAAGCGCGAGACGGCGCTGGACAGGCTCGCGGCCTGGGTCTTCAGGCTCTCGGCCGCCGCGGCGGATTGCTCCACCAGGGCCGCGTTCTGCTGTGTCATGTGATCGAGCCGGCTCACGGCCTGGCTGATCTCGCCGATGCCCTGGCTCTGCTCGGCGGCCGAGGCGGTGATGGCGCCGATGGTGTCGGCCACCCGCTGCACGCTGGCCACGATGTCCTGCATCGTGCGGCCGGCATCGTCCACCAGCCGCGTGCCCGATTCCACCCGCTCGACACTGCTGCCGATCAGCGTGCGGATCTCGCGCGCGGCCTCGCCCGAGCGCTGCGCCAGGCCGCGCACCTCGCTGGCCACCACCGCAAAGCCGCGGCCCTGCTCGCCGGCGCGGGCCGCTTCCACGGCCGCATTCAGCGCCAGGATGTTGGTCTGGAAGGCGATGCCGTCGATGGTGCCAATGATGTCGGCGATGCGGCGCGAGCTGGCCTGGATCTCCTGCATGGTGTGCACCACCTGGCCCACCACGCTGCCGCCGCGCTGGGCCACTTCGGCCGCCGAATGGGCCAGCTGGTTGGCCGTGTCGGCCGCCTGCGCGCTCTGCTGCACGGTGCCGGTCAGCTGCTCCATGCTGCTGGCCGTGTGCTGCAGGTTGCTGGCCGCCTGCTCGGT